>NZ_JAAHHM010000054.1:0-44729 GCF_010692445.1 Moorena sp. SIO3E8
TATTATTAGGGTGAAAGACAAAGATAATAGGCAAAAGGCAAGAGGCAAGAGGAAAGAGGCAAGAGGCAAGAGGCAAAAGGCAAAAGGCAAGAGGCAAGAGGCAAGAGGCAAGAGGCAAGAGGCAAGAGGCAAGAGGCAAGAGGCAAGAGGCAAGAGGCAAGAGGCAAAAGGCAATATTAAAGATAGTTTTCAGGGAATCAGTGTCCCAAAAAACTGTACCTCTTATTAAGTCATAAAAACGCTATAAAAGAAATGATGATGAAGATAAATCGTAGGGTGGGCAGTGCTCGAAACCGATCAGTAAGCCATGTCATCGGGGGAAAACACTGCCCACCGACAGGAAATTGACTGGGCTACTCCACCGCACTCAAACGCGATTGGCCGTAGGCCACGCTACGCGAACGCACTAAATTTTTAATAATATTAAGGAGCGTAGGGTAGGCTGTGCTCAAAACCGATCAGATTAGCTTTTCATCGGAGGAAAACACTGCCCACCACCAACAAAAAAAGGAAAAAAAAATTTACTTCTCTAAATCATAACACAATTGATCCCACTGGTGGGCAGTGCTGGCGGACTAATTCAAAAGCTGATCATCGGCAAGGTCAGCACTGCCGAGCCTACTGTGCTGATCTAAAAAGCGAACGCACTGGTGGGCAGTGCTGGCGGACTAATTGAAAAGCTGATCATCGGCAAGGTCAGCACTGCCGAGCCTACTGTGCTGATCTAAAAAGCGAACGCACTGGTGGGCAGTGCTGGCGGACTAATTGAAAAGCTGATCATCGACAAAGTAAGCACTGCCCACCCTACATCTCCCGACTCCCGACTCCCGACTCCCGACTCCCGATTCCCGACTCCCCACTCCCGACTCCCCACTCCCGGAATATATTAAAATCTGTAAAGAAACTGAAAGGATAAGGGAGAATGCGCTTAGCAATCGTTGGTGCGGGGCTCGCGGGCATGGCCACAGCAGTAGAATTAGTGGATGCTGGTCATGAGGTGGAAATTTTTGAATCCCGTCCCTTTGTGGGGGGAAAGGTTGGCAGCTGGGTAGATAAGGATGGCAATCACATCGAAATGGGGTTGCATGTCTTCTTTGGCTGCTATTACAACCTGTTTGACCTGATGAAGAAGGTGGGAGCGTTCCAGTTTCTGCGCCTGAAGGAGCATACTCACACCTTTATTAATCAGGATGGACGCAAGGGTGAGCTAGACTTTCGCTTCCTTACTGGTGCTCCCTTTAATGGCCTAAAAGCTTTTTTCACCACCTCCCAGCTCTCCCTCCAGGATAAGCTGCAAAACTCCATTGCTCTGGGGATTAGCCCTCTGGTGCGTGGCTTGATAGATTTCGATGGCGCAATGAAAACGATTCGTGACCTAGATGCGGTCAGTTTCGCTGATTGGTTTCGCGGTCATGGTGGTTCCGACGGTAGTTTAAAGCGGATGTGGAATCCTATTGCCTATGCTCTGGGTTTCATCGATACCGAGAATATTTCTGCCCGTTGTATGCTAACCATATTCCAGTTATTTGCCGCTAGAACCGAAGCATCGGTACTACGAATGCTGGAAGGCTCTCCTCATGAGTACCTCCATAAACCAATTATTAACTATTTAGAGGAAAGAGGAGCAAAAATCCACACTCGCCGCCAAGTCAGGGAAATTCTGTTTACCGAAACCCCAGAGGAAACCCGAGTCACTGGTTTAGTGATTGCCAAAGGGGAAACCGAAGAAACCATTACCGCTGATGCCTATGTCTGTGCGGTTGATGTGCCTGGTGTTCAACGGCTGTTACCGAAATCATGGCGCAAGTGGTCCGATTTCGATAATATCTACAAGCTGGATACGGTACCAGTGGCCACGGTCCAACTACGATTTGATGGCTGGGTCACAGAGCTTCATGATGCCGAGAAACGCCAGCAACTCCAAGAAGCAGCAGGGATGGATAATCTACTGTATACTCCCGATGCTGACTTTTCCTGCTTTGCTGATTTAGCTCTCACTAGTCCTGGTGACTATTACAAAGCGGGGGAAGGGTCACTGATGCAGTTGGTACTAACTCCAGGAGACCCATTTATCCGACAAAGTAATGATGCGATCGCAAAACATGTGCTTCACCAAGTCCATAACTTGTTTCCCTCCTCACGAGACTTGACCATGACCTGGTATAGTGTCGTAAAACTCGCTCAGTCTCTATACCGAGAAGCCCCTGGCATGGACCCCTATCGCCCTAACCAAAAGACCCCAATCCCTAATTTTTTCCTAGCCGGTAGCTATACCCAACAAGACTATATCGATAGTATGGAAGGAGCTACCCTATCCGGGCGTCGTGCTGCTAAGGCGATTGAGTCTTTGGTTAATTGAGGGAATCGGGAGTAGGGAATCGGGAATCGGGAATCGGGAATCGGGAATCGGGAATCGGGAATCGGGAATCGGGAATCGGGAATCGGGAGTAGGGAATCGGGAATCGTGGACAATAATTCACGACGAAAACAGTATCAGAAAACCACTTTTGCCAGAGGTCTACTCTTAATAAAAATCTCCCCCATCTCCCCATTTCACCATTTCCCCATCTCCCCACACTCCCGACTCCCAACTCCCGACTCCCGACTCCCGACTCCCGATTCCCGACTCCCGATATAATCACTAAAACTTGAGGAATCTAAAAGCCCATGTCTGATTGGCTGGAACATAGTGTACAAGTTGAAGTAGAAGTTCCCATTGAGTTAGCGTGGGAGCTTTGGTCTGATTTAGAGCAAATGCCCCGGTGGATGAAGTGGATTGATTCAGTAGAAGTCCTAAAAGAGGATCCTGATTTATCCCGGTGGAAACTTGCCAATATGGGCTTTGAGTTTAGCTGGCTCTCTCGAATTCTGAAATTAGTTCCACATCAGATTATTCAGTGGGAATCAGTAGATGGTTTGCCCAATCGAGGTGCAGTGCGCTTCTACGACCGTAAAGATAGCAGTATCGTTAAGCTGACCATTGCTTACGCAATTCCCGGCATTCTTGGTCAGTTAATGGATAACTTATTTTTAGGTAACTTAGTTGAGTCTACTATCCAGGAAGATTTAGAACGATTCCGGGATTATGCTCTGAAGGTTAAAGGGTAGCAATGGGGAGTCGGGAATCGGGAGTCGGGAATCGGGAGTCGGGAATCGGGAGTGGCTCTATGGTAGAAACGCGCTGATCCCTATGGTTGTCAGTCTCCAAAAACATTTGCCATTTATGATATAATCCAAACCTTTTGTATACTAAGCGTACCCAATTTTTTAATAACAAATACAACATCCACAACCCGAAAAATATATCTATTCCCGATTCCCGATTCCCTACTCCCGATTAGCTACTCCCTACCGATTCGATTCCCGATTCCCGATTCCCGATTCCCGATTCCCGATTCCCGATTCCCTAGAACTTAACAGTTGAACCTTCAACCTTCATGTTTCCCCAGCATGATAAGAACTACGAACCAAAGGACCGGAACGAACATGGGCAAATCCCATATCCCGTGCGATCGCACCTAGCTCATCAAACTCTTCCGGTGTCCAGTATTTTTGTACCGGCAGATGTTGGAGAGAGGGACGCATATATTGACCGAGGGTGATGCGATCGCATCCAATTTTACCTAAATCCGCCATCGCCTCAATCACTTCTGCTTTGGTTTCCCCATGGCCCAACATTAATCCGGACTTAGTGGGAATGGCGGGATTGAGTTGTTTGACAATGCTGAGCACATCAAGCGATCGCTGATATTGTGCTCCCCGGCGCACCTTGCCCTGTAACCGCTGCACTGTTTCAATATTGTGGTTGTAACAGGCTGGCTTGGCGTCAACCACCGTGGCTATCCGTTGCTGTTGCAACTCTGCTGAGGTTTGATCCTGCTCACCTTTACCCCCCCAGAAATCTGCCGTTAGCACTTCTATCTCAGTACCTGGATTGAGTTGGCGGATCGCATCCATAGTAGCGACAAACCAACCCGCACCCTGGTCTGGCAAATCATCCCGAGCCACAGAGGTCAGCACCACATACCGCAACCCCAATAACTGTACGGATTCCGCTACTTTCTGGGGCTCCTCTGGGTCAAGGGCCATGGGAGCATGACCTTTATCTACTTGACAAAATGCACAAGACCGTGTACACGTCGGTCCCATCAACAAAAATGTAGCAGTTTTCTGAGAATAGCACTCACCTCGGTTGGGGCAACGTCCCTCTTCACAAATGGTGTGAATCTGCCGTTGTTTAATAATCCGCTGCACCGTTGAGATGTCACTAGCATTACCAATCGGACGTCGCAACCAAGAGGGAAGTGCAGTAATTTCTGAACGCCATTGTTTTTGTGTAGTCATGGGGAGTAGGGAATCGGGAATCGGGAATCGGGAATCGGGAATCGGGAGTGTGGGGAGATGGGGAGATGGGGAGATAGGGAGATGGGGAGATGGGGAGAGGGGGAGATGGGGAGATGTAAGAAGTAGTTGCTGATCGATAAGAAGGTATCTTTAAAATGATTATTAAAAATGATTATTAGGCGCGCAAATGCCTATTATAGCGTTTCTAGGATTTATTATGAGGTACGCTTTTCAAGCTCAAAGTCCCCCTTATTAAGGGGGATTTAGGGGGATCTCTTTGTACCTCATGGCATAGAGAATTGCTATATACAGTATTTTTTAATCCTATCAGGTAAACAGGATTTTTGGTGTTGCTTAATATTGGAATAATTTTGGCGTTGCTGAATTAAGGAATGAAGGGCGATTATCTGATTTTATTGCAGCCCCCGTTGGTCCCCCAACTTTGGGGGACTTGTCTTGATGCAGTCGCTCATGGGGGAAACCCCCAAGACCGCGCTGCATCGCTTGATAGTTTTGTTCCCCCCAGAATTGGGGGGCTAGGGGGGCGAAACCATACTCAGAATCAGCAACGCCCTTACCTCTTACCTGCTCCCGATTCCCGATTCCCGATTCCCGATTCCCGATTCCCCACTCCCGACTCCCGACTCCCCCCTTCAAACAGAAAACCCCAACTAGGTGCCACTGGGGTAGTAGGCTCCTAGCTGGGGTTTCTCTATCAGAATCAAATGTGTCAAAAAAGTCTCACCAGGGCAAGGGTCGGGCAGGGGCGTGCCAGGTAACCGAAGACCCCGAAGTAGCCAGGGTTTCCCGCAAATTTATCGCAGCCAATCGACCGCCCAGCACCGATAAAAAAGACTTTTGAGGTAATTTCCATTAATTGTGATAGAGTGAGTACTACTCGTCCCCGTCCCCCGCAACAGGAGCAAAAGGACTACCCACAAACCAACTACAAATAACGTAAAACGACCTCATAAGCTGGGGTGATTGACCCACCACTCTGAAATAAGCCCTCCGTCAGGGCTGTTTCTTCCAAGCCAGGGATGGGCTTTGCGGTAGTGGAACGTACGATCGGGGATTTTTGCTTTGGCAATAAATTCTTTTTGCCCATAACAGCTACTCTCCATAAAGATTTTCTGTGGTCAGCATACCATTGGGTCTGGGGGTCGAGTCAAGTTGGCAAAACATTTCTTTACCTGAGTCGGGAATCGGGAATCGGGAGTCGGGAGTCGGGAATCGGGAATCGGGAATCGGGAATCGGGAATCGGGAATCGGGAATCGGGAATTATGAGTTATCTAGCAATGACCGAATCAGAGAACGTAGCATTCTTCCCAAAGCTTCACACTCATCTATAATCGGATTAATGGCTCCAGAAGTAGCCAGTTTCACTCTGACCGATAAGAAAAGATGGGTTTCCAATTCTTTGAGAGAGCCTTGAGCTATTCTGAGAAATTGAACATATTCTCCTCGATATTCTCGCCCATATCCCTCTGCAATATTAGCAGGAATTGATGCAGCTGCTCTCCTTATCTGTGCAGTCATCCCATACATTTCCTGTTTAGGGAATTCTCTGGTGATCACATAGCAACTCTCGGCCACATCCATTCCCTTTTGCCAAACTCGCAAATCTCGATAAGACTGAATTTGATTATAATTGCTCATGCTTAAACTAGAGTTCGGGAGTCGGGAGTCGGGAGTCGGGAGTCGGGAATCGGGAGTCGGGAATCGGGAGTAGCTCTATGATAGAAACGCGCTTATCCCTATGGTTGTCAGTCTCCAAAAACATTTGCCATTTATAAAATTATTAGCTTTTGTATACTAAGCGTTCCCACTATTTTTTGAAAATCACAAATACAACATCCACCACCCGAAAAATATACCGATTCCCAATTCCCCATTCCCGACTCCCGATTCCCGACTCCCGATTTCCGATTCCCGATTCCCGATTCCCGATTATGGTTGTCAGTCTCCGAAAACATTTGCAATTTATAAATTCATGACATTAGCTTTTGTATACTAAGCGTTCCCACTATTTTTTGAAAATCACAAATACAACATCCACCACCCGAAAAATATACCGATTCCCGATTCCCGACTCCCGACTCCCGATTCCCGACTCCCGATTCCCGACTCCCGATTCCCGACTCCCGATTCCCGACTCCCGATTCCCGACTCCCGACTCCCGATTCCCCACTCCCGATTCCCGATTCCCGATTCCCGATTCCCGATTCCCGATTCTTTACCCTTTTGCTCGACGATACCAACCCACAATCCGGTGAGGAGAAACCCCCAAATGATAGGCAACGATCACCATTTGGTTAATTAATGTCGTTTTCACAACCCCTAAGGTCTGCCAGCGGCGTCCTGATGTTAGCACAGGTTGATTAAGGATAGTTATTTTACCTAGGTGGCGGAGGCGTCGCATTAAGTCAAAATCTTCCATAATCGGTAGATTCAGAAAACCACCAAGGTCTGTAAACACCTTAGTTTTGATAAAGATGGCTTGATCACCGTAAGGCAGGGAGCAAAAACGCGATCGCAAATTCACCATCCGCTCAATCAGCCTTACCCCCCGCAGGTTAGCATCAATAGCTAATTCAAAAGCACCAGCCACGGTGTCATAGTCTTGTAACCCTTCGCGAACTAACGTATCAAATCCTGTTGGTAAACGGGTATCAGCATGGAGAAACAGCAGAATATCTCCCGTAGCCACCGCAGCACCAGCATTCATTTGACTAGCGCGACCGGTACCAGCAGCTATAATCTTAGCACCCAGTGATTGTGCGATCGCAACGGTTTCATCGTAACTGCCCCCATCTACCACAATCACTTCCACATTAGACGCTTCCCTAACCGTAGCCAAAGTATCAGCTATGTGACTAGCCTCATTGAGAACCGGGATGATAATTGAAATTTTTACTATCACGCAAGACGTTTAGGCATTGTTTCTGACAAATTAGCATCCCTGACTAGGGAATAACCATTTTTTTATTAATTTCTATCCATATCTAGACATTTATTACGTAATAGCGATATAATAAAAGGTAAACAGCATTCAGCGGTCAGTGGTCAGTGGTCAGTGGTCAGTGGTCAGTGGTCAGTGGTCAGTGGTCAGTGGTCAGCAGTCAGCAGTCAGCAGTCAGCAGTCAGCAGTCAGCAGTCAGCGGTCAGCTTATTTTATTCAAAAGCACCATCTGTAGTGTGGCACAGGCTACGTGGAATAGGCTTCTAGCCTGTGAACGAACAGACTTCGACGCTGTGACCACCTAACCCATAAGCTGACGGCTGATAGCTGATAGCTGATAGCTGATCACTGATAGCTGATCACTGATAGCTGATAGCTGATTAAACTCAATTCAAATAAGGTGAGAAATCCAACATGTCAGGGTTAACCATTAGTATTGGAGAAGCAGCCAGTGAGCTAGGGGTCTCAGTTAAAACCTTAAGGAGGTGGGCAGATGCAGGAAAAATTAGGTCACAACGTTCTCCCAGTGGCCATCGGCGATTTTATGTAGCCGATATCAAACACATTACACCACGGAATGTCGGTCAGATCGATGATCGGATAACCATTAACTATGCCCGTATTTCAAGTCAAGACCAAAAAGAAGATTTAGTCAAGCAAATCAAGATTTTAGAGTCTTTTAGTACTGCTAATGGTTGGCAGTATGAGACAATCCAGGATTCAGCTTCCGGAATCAATTCCCAAAATAAAGGCTTACAGAAACTGCTCAAGCGCATCATGCAGGGGAATGTTGGCAGAGTTGTCATTACTCACAAAGATAGGCTGCTTAGAGTTAGCGCTGAATTAGTCTTTGCTATGTGTGAAGAATTCAATACAGAAGTAATAATTATCAACAAGTCATCAGAAGACATCAGCGTTGAACAAGAATTAGTCAAAGACATGATGGAGCTGATTACAATCTTTTCAGAAAAACTAGAAAGTGCTAAGAGTTCCAGAACGTAAGCTATTAGCTAAGCGCGTTTGTATTTGGGTTGTGAATATAGGATTTAAGGTAAAAGGGAACAGGGAACAGGGAACAGGGAACAGTGATGATATTTGTCGCTTTCAGTACTGAAATTGATTGAAATAAAAAGGGAACAGGGAACAGGGAACAGGGAACAGTGATGATATTTGTCGCTTTCAGTACTGAAATTGATTGTTATCACTTAATACTGGTGTAAAATCTCATATAAACAGGATTTTTTCCCAACTCCCGATTCCCGATTCCCGATTCCCGATTCCCGATTCCCGATTCCCGATTCCCGATTCCCGACTCCCGATTCCCGATTCCCGATTCCCGATTCCCGATTCCCTACTCCCTACTCCCTACTCCCGATTCCCATCAAATTTGATACTACCGATAGATCCTCTGGCCGGTCAACATCAGTAAGCTGGGAAAGCATTGCCATAGTTAGGTTAAGACTCTTAGCAATATCCACCGTTTGCTGCAAAACCTCAGATGTTCCCCAACTGACTCCCACAAATAAATCTGGAATCAATCGACCTAGACCAATCAGATAGTAGCCGCCATCCTTGGCTGGTCCAAGTACTAAATCATGATTGTCTAAAGCCTCAAATGCCTGATTCATCACCGAACCATTCAAATCCGGGCAATCAATACCAATTATCACAACTTTGGTCATGCTTTCCGCAAAGGATAACTCAAACGCCGTTGTGATTCGCTTGCCCAAATCCCCATCACTCTGAGGCTTATAGACCAGATTCGAGCCTAACCAATCCTCCATTAGCTGTTGATTACCACCAGCAAAATGGATTTCTACAGACACAGGGCGACCAGTTATTAATTCCTTGACCTGGGCAACAGTATGTTCCGTCATCCGACGTTGAAGGTTGGCCGCACCATCCGCTCCTAGAGCTGGTATCATCCGGGTTTTAGTCTTTCCGGGCTCTGGATAGCGGCTGAAAATAATTAGGCGTTCTGTCAGTATCATTATATGAAGGGAACAGGGAATAGGGAACAGGGAATAGGGAATAGGGAATAGGGAATAGGGAGTCGGGAATCGGGAATCGGGAGTCGGGAGTCGGGAGTCGGGAGTCGGGGACAATAATTATCACAATTACTACACCGATTTTTATATAGTATTTATAATGCTATCACGAAAAATAATCTTAATTTATCATAACAGTAAAAACTCCTTGGATATCTTAACTACTGTTCCCTATTCCCTCTTACCTCTTCCCTGCTCCCTACTCCCTACCGATTCGATTCCCGATTCCCGATTCCCGATTCCCGATTCCCGATTTACCATCAATCCTATGTTCACCTATCAAATACAAACCCTATAGTTTACATGCCTATTTTTTCCAAAACTTCTTGGGCAAGAGACCTAAATTCTTCTGAAGCCATAGAATAGGGCTTATAATCCAAAACAGACACAGGAGACGGTATATCTTGATTGTCTACTTTTTCAACTTGTTCAGCACACTTTGCCAAATCATCTCGATCGAAAATAACACTCTTCATCACATCAAAGCCATATCGATCGGAAATTGCTTGTATCCGTTTTGGCAAGGTATGTTGTATGAACATGTTATTGGTTGCTATTTTAGAAGGCAGCACTCCCAAGACTTCAAGTGGCGGTTTAATGTTGATTTGTTTTCGATAGCCATTAATAGCTGTGATGAAATCTTTAACATTCAGTAAGCCTTGATTAGAAAAAGGCTTGAGGTCTGAAGGGATGATTAAATAGTCAGCAGTGATTAAAGCAATTCTGGCATATAAATTCCAAGAGGGCGGAGTATCAATAATTACCACATCATAGTAAGTTTTAACATCCTCTAGTTTATCCATCAGCATTAGGAAGCTAAAATCAAGCTGATTCATATCAAGCTCATATTTCATGAGATCGATGTGGGCAGGAACCACATCAATTTCTGGATTGCTGAATTCAGATTTTCTAGCTACTTCCGAGATTGAGAAGAATTCCTCAGATTGCAAAACATGGAGAATATTACAATCTTTGATATCATCAAATGCTTCGTCATGAAATTTAACCAGTCCGGTAGCAAAGGTAGCATTCGCTTGGCTATCAAGATCGATCACAAGCACTTTTTTGCGGTTTTTTCGGATAGCGGCCCCTAGGTTAACCACCGTCGTGGTTTTTCCGACGCCGCCTTTGTTATGGTATACTGCAATGACCTTCACGTTATTTTACCTCTTTCTTTTTGTCAAAACTGGGATACACCATTTCTATAGTCAATATGAAAGGCGGTGTTGGCAAGACTACCACCACCGTCAACCTTGCTACCTGTCTTGCCAAAGATTATGGCATGCGAGTATTAATCGTTGATCTCGATACCCAGATTAATGCTACCCTAAGCCTGATGCCTCCAGTGCAATTTGCTAAACTCAAGAAGGAAGACCGAACCTTAAAAAAAATAATTAATCAAGTCATTCAGTCACCCACTCAGGCATATATTCCCATTGAACAAGCGATTCAGCGCAATATTTGTCGAGTCGATGGACTAGATTTATTGCCAGGGGATATCGAAACCTACAATGATTTTCTATTGGCTGCATTGCTGTTTTCTCAGTCAAAGGATAATCCTCAAGAGTTTGAAAACAACTGGAATCAGCTAGAAAATTATTTAATTAAGCGTGCCCTTGAGCCAGTTCAACAAACCTACGATTTTATTCTATTGGATTTCCCCCCAAGTGAGAATATTATCACTCGTAGTGGAATTATTGCTAGTGATTTTTATCTCATTCCTGCCAAAGCTGAACCGTTATCAGTGGTTGGGATTGGCATCCTCCAAGAAGGTCAAATCAAAAAGCTGATAGAAAGCGATCGCTCTGGGATAACCCTGATTGGGATTCTGTTTTTCTCCCTTGGTCACGCCACCAATATGGCTACACAAGTCAAGAACCGATTGACTGATAATTTTGGGAAAGACAAAATTTTTAGTATAGAAATTCCCAGGAATGTTGCGGTTGCCAAAGCTGTGGATGAGTTTCGACCTGTGGTCATCAATGAACCCCAAGCAACTGGAGCCAAAGCCTTTACTCAATTCACTCAAGAATTTATCCAAAAATTATCGAATATTATAACAAATAAATCTAAGAAATAGTTGAGCACAAGGGTGGAATCGGGAATCGGGAATCGGGAGTCGGGAATCGGGAGTCGGGAGTCGGGAGTCGGGAGTCGGGAATCGGGAATCGGGAATCGGGAATCGGGAGTCGGGCATCGGGGGAAGAGAGGTAAGAGGTATTTTTCGATTAATTTGGTTTATTTTACGACATTTTTGCTGATTTTTGATGAAATTGGGAATTTAGGAGCAAGGCGAAAATCATGATTAAATCTTGGATGGTAATTGCAGCGGTAACCCTGCTAGTAGCATTCGCTGGTAACTTAATCACCAGACCCGAAGGAGTCAGATGGTTCTATCGCTTACGTCGTCCGCAATGGCTCACCTTCGAGAGAGCAATTCCCCTGATCTGGATAACTATCTTTATTTGCGGTGGTTGGTCAGCGTATATAGTTTGGGAAAATGACCCAGGTAGCCGAAGCACCTGGTTGTTGATGGGTTTATATCTACTACTAGAAATCATCACCATGGCTTATACACCAGTGATGTTCCTGTTTCGTAGCCTCACCGTTGGCACCATTATTGGTGGCACAGGTGCCTTTTTAAGTCTTATCCTGGCTTTACTGATTTATCCCGTATCCCTGGTGGCGTTTTTGTTACTACTTCCCTACATAATTTGGAGTCCGATTGGTACCTACACCACCTGGGAAATGAGGCGACTTAATCCAGGAGCAGCCTAATTTATTTGTAAGCATATGCGCTACGCGCAGGCTACGCCAACAGCTATCAGCTGTCAGCTGTCAGGTGACAGCTGACAGAGATTAAACCAATACTTACTTGTTTGATTCAAAAGCTGTTCGCGTAGCGTGGGCGTAGCTCATGAGATGATAGCACCTCAAGTAGCTCATTAGCACCTCAAGTAGCGTGGCCAAAGGCCTTTAGCTGATAGCTGATAGCTGATAGCTTACATTTATTGAATTTTAAGTTAATTTTCCCAGAAATAAGTAATCAGTAATCATCCGTTCCATAAACAGTTTTGCCATCAGGCATCACAGCAAATTGTAAATCAGCGCCTTTTAGATTAGTGCCTTTTAATACTGCATATTGCAAATTGGCGTAACGCAAATTTGCTTTATAAAGGTTAGCACCAGTGAGATTAGCCTCCCTCAAAATTGCACCATAAATACTAGCATGACTCAAGTCAGCATTCTCCATATTGGCACCAGTCAAGTCAGCTTCTCGAAGCTCAGTACGATTAAGAATAGCAGCAGTTAAATCAGCATTAGCCAATCGGATATTGAGGAGATTAGCATCACTGAGATCAGCACCTTTTAAGTTAGTATCTTTAAAGTCAGCGCCATCTAAGTCAGCAGACGTTAAATTGGCGTTTTCTAAACGAGCACCAATTAGTTTGGCATCTTTGAGCTTAGCATTCTCTAGGTTACTATCGGATAAGTTAGCTTGGCTAAAGTCAGCTCTGCTAAAGTCAAGTCCACTTAAGTCAAGTCCACTCAAATCAATACCGATGAGATCACACTCTACACAGCTCTTGTTTTTTAACATTAACTCAAGCTTTTTTGTCTTGGTTTGTTGATGTTGAATGGCTTTACTAGAGTTATCATTAGTTTTAGGGGGTTTGCTGAGCTGTTGCGCAGATGATAGATGCAGAGCAATTGGTATCGTTACCCCTAAGATTGCAGCAATGATTAAAGGTAGTTTAATGTTCATAAGCAAAAGCTTGCCCAGATTGACCTGAGAGTAGCCCTCTACTTAGAGAGATACAATAGATTATTAGCCCCTACCGGAATAAAAGTTTAAACTTTTGTATATAGCAATAGCAGCTGTTAGAGCTGTTTGCTGTATTAACAGGAGAGGCTTTGCCAGAACGGACCGATAATAGAGCTAGTTTGCAGTTGGCTTGCCCTCACCCTCTGCTCCCTGGTTAAACTATAGGTGTAGCCTAGAAAAAAAAATAGTTACTTAAAAAATTTATATTATTATAGCATAGAGCGTAAAAATTGGAATCAGGCTATGCTGCTAAAAGCTGCCATCATAGATGACAGCGTGGCCAACTAGATGGCAGTTAGATTAAATCTTAAAAGTTACCCACCAAAGCGCGGAATTTAAGGATTAAGGAAGTTCCATTATGTTAGTTTGTCCCCAGTGTCAGTTCGAGAACCCAAATACCAACAAGTTTTGTCAACGATGTGGAACTTCCCTAACCGATAAAAGTTGTGATAAATGCGCTACCCAAGTGCCCCTAAATGCTGAAACTTGTCAAAACTGCGGTGCCTTCACAGGAACGGTTTGGAGGGCAATTATTTCTAAGCAGCAAAATTCATCAACTTCTCCGCATGATTCTCCTCAAAGCCCGGTTGAGGTGTCAGACTCCTCAGCTGAGTGGGCTACCCCAGTAGCGGTATCACAACCACAGTCTGACCAGACTCAGAGGGAACTAACCAAGCCAGAATCATCTCTAGAAACAACACAAGAGTCGCTAACTGAATTGGATACTATACTAACTGAGTCAGGGGATGATGCTACCTTCTCCCCACCATCAACACTCTTGCCTGATGAAGCGTTGATAAACAACAGCAGTGGCTCAGATCAAGTGGAACTAGAATCTGGGGAGGAGCCATTACTAGAGATTACGCCCATACAGGAGAAACCTCAATCTACTGAAGCTTCGACCTGGTCAATTCCTAATCTCGAAAACCCAACTTCTCAGACAGCAAAAATTGTCTATCTAGACCAGGGTAAGCGTTACAGAGTACTAGAAGCTGAGAAACTAAGATATCAAATAGAGGAAAGTAAGACAACAGATAATAGTATCTTTGTAACAGTTTTGGACTGCCAACCGTTACAAAAGTCTCCCCTAGAAGCCCTGATTACTCAAACAAAATTGTCTCCAGAGAAATTTGATCTATCGACAACTCTAGAGCAGCCAAAACCTTCCTCGAAAGAAAACGTAGACGTTTGGAAAGTCCTAGATATCCCACAAAGTGCTAAACCCTATTTGGCTCTTAAGGACTTATGTTACCCTAGCGTGCCAGAAATTCATGATGTTTGGCAGCAAAATGGTAAGGTGATAATCCTGCTAGAAAACCGTTCAGAATGGCAGTTACTGAGTAATTTGTGGGGTTCTGAAGAGTTTTCTAAACTGCAAATTTTATACTGGCTCGATGAAATGGCAAAGCTTTGGCAAGCTCTAGAGCCTTGGCATTGTCGTCAGAGTTTGTTGGAACTGACGAATCTCCGGGTGGATGAAGACCAAGCACTAGGTTTGGAGCGTCTCTATCTCGAAAGGGAGGAAAATCCCCTAACCCTAGAGGATTTGGGACAACTGTGGCAACGATTATTTAACCAGTCCCAGCGAACCCAATTTACCTCCTTGTCAACGGTTGTCCGGCAGTTGTGTACTAAAGAAATTGAAACTATTGAGGAATTGCGATCGCATCTGCAAGGGATTGCTGACGAACAAGAATATGACCTATACGACTCCGGTATGCAATTAACTGAGGCTGTACTCTCAGAAATGGCAAGGGCAGACACTGAACCTCCTGATAGCGAAGAATTATTATCTGATCTATCCGCAAAAGAGCAACAAGGGGATGAAATGCCAACGGTACTGTTGCCAATGAGCTTGCAGAGTCTTGATGATCTCGGTATTACAGACATTGGTCATCAAAGAGATCATAATGAGGATTGTTTTGGCATCCAGACCCAAGTCAAAAAGCAGGAAAATCCTATTGGTCGAACTATACAAGGTCGTGGTTTATATATTCTCTGCGATGGCATGGGAGGGCATGCGGCTGGGGAAGTAGCCAGTTCTATGGCAGTAGAAGTACTCCAGAATTACTTTAAAGAAAATTGGCAAGACCAGTTTCCCACAGAAGATAGTCTCAGGAAATCCGTCTATGTAACAAATCAAGCGATTTTCGATATCAACCAAGAAAATGCTCGCTCTGGCAGTGGTCGAATGGGTACGACTCTAGTCATGATGTTGATTGAAAATACCAAGGTAGGGATTGTCCATGTCGGAGATAGTCGGGTCTATCGGCTAACTCGGAAACGAGGCTTAGAGCAAATCACTATAGACCACGAGGTGGGTCAACGAGAAATCCAGCACGGAGTAGATCCAGAGCTCGCTTACTCTCGCCCTGATGCCTATCAACTAACTCAAGCCCTTGGACCGCGTAGTGAGCAATTCCTAAATCCCGATGTGCAATTCATAGATATCGCAGAAGATAGTATATTCTTACTTTGTTCTGATGGTTTGTCAGATAATGACCTGTTGGAAAATCACTGGCAAACTCACTTAGCACCTTTACTCAGTTCCCGAGCTAGCCTCGATCAGGGTCTGGCTAACTTGATTGAGCTGGCAAATGAGCATAATGGTCACGACAACATTACACTAATCCTAGTTCGCGTGAAGGTGCGACCAAACTTGGCTCAACCAAGATTAAATTAGGTCATTAGTTATTTGTATGTGATTAGTCATTAGTTAGTTGTATTTCATTCGTCATTAGGTGATTAGTTGTTTGTGATTAGTCATTAGTCATTAGTTGTATGTGATTAGTAGCTGCCAGTAGATTCTGGTTAGTCACTTTGGACAAAGGACAAAACCGACAAAGAATCAAACCAACAAAGGATCAAACCAACAAAGGACAAAAGCGACAAAGGACTTTGGACAAAGGACAACTGACTATGGTCACACTGACCCTCTTAGATCCGTTAAGCCCCACTCCAGTGCAGCAGTGGAGCTTTCAGAGCAAATCTACGATTCGCATTGGTCGTGCTCCTGATAATGATGTGATTGTCGATGACCCGATCGTGTCACGACATCACCTGGAACTCAGGGCTAGTGCTTCCCCATCGGGTCCGATGTGGCAGTTGGTCAATCAGGGTGCCAATGGCACCTTCCTAAATGGTGTCTTGGTTTCCCAGGGGGTGCTGCCGGAAAAGGCTCTGATTCAGCTAGCCCAGAAAGGTCCACTGCTGCAATTCCAAGTTCAAACCCAGCAACTACCTGCCCTAGCACCCAAGCCCTTGGCTGAGACTACTAAGCCATGCCAACACCAAGGCAATGCACCAGGCAATTTGTTCTGTATTCACTGTGGTCAACCCTTGGTGCCAGTCGAGCGAGTCATTCGCAACTACCATGTTTTGCGAACCTTGGGACAGGGGGGAATGGGAACCACTTATCTTGCCTGGGACAAAGTTAACAGCAAAGATGGATACCCACTCCTACTAGTACTCAAGGAAATGAATGCTGATATGGCTCAAATTTCCAAGGCTCAAGAACTGTTTGAACGAGAGGCTCGCACCCTGAAAACCCTGAATCATCCCGGAATTCCCCAGTATTACGACTTTTTTGTGGAAGGGGGTAAAAAATACTTAGCAATGGCTCTGATTCACGGTGAGGATTTAGAAAAACGTGTCTTGAGCACTGGACCAGTCATCTTGCCCCAGGCAGTAGAGTGGATGATTCAAACTTGCGATATCTTAGACTACATCCACGATCGGCAGCCGCCTCTAATCCACCGAGACGTTAAGCCTGCGAATTTGATGGTACGCCATCGAGATAACCGAATTGTCATGTTGGATTTCGGTGCTGTTAAAGAAATTGGCACTATACCAGGTACACGGATTGGAGCGGAAGGATATAGCGCTCCTGAACAAGACCGAGGTCAGCCTTGCACTCAATCGGATCTTTACGCCATTGGCCCAACTTTAATCTTTCTGCTCACCGGGGAAGCGCCTCTAAAATATTATCAAAGGCGTAGTTCAGGATATCGGTTTGATGTATCAGGCGTTCCCACTGTTACTCCCCAATTAAGGAAAGTGATTGAGCGGGTTTGTCAACCAAGGGCTTGCGATCGCTACCAAACGGCAAAAGAACTTATGCAGGCTTTGGTTGCTTGTATTTAGGAGTCGGCGTCTTAGAATATGAGCAGAAATTTCACGGGCAGAATTTGGCGTAGTAGGCTAGTGATTAGGATAAGGAAAATCAGGGAATAAAGAAAGTATATACTCACCATACCGGCAGGTATTCCTGATCCATGACCAAGCTCCACCGATTGAAGCTTGGACGCCAAACGGAAGCGAAAGAACTCAGATCAAGTCCGGTTAATTACTTCTGACAATGGTTGATCCCCGTTGATCGCCTTTTGAAAATTGTTAATAGCTAATTGTTAATAGCTAATTTTCAATAGCTAATTAACCACTGACAACTTTCAATTCTCAATTTTCATTCTTACGAACAAAACAAATAGATGCCCGCTTCCTAGGCCGCGAGCAAACCCTCACGGCCTAGGGTCGCACCTGATGAGATATATAAGTACTTAACCTCAAATTGGATCAGATCATTCTTCGTCCCAGGCTTCCACAGCTAGTAAGTCACTGATCGGGTCTTGCATGGTAAACCCGAATTCAGTCAGTTCCTGTTTCCAGTAGGACCATTCATCCCCATAGAGCAGGGCAATTTTCCAAAGGCTGTCACTGGGTTTAATAATTTTGGATTCCGCCAGTGAACGCACATGGCGTTGCAACTTCACCATGGGGTGAGTAACTGTTTGAGTCATACTCTAAAATCTCTAAAATTCTGTTGTTAGATTGGCTTTTGCGAATACCTGAACTACAATGCTTCCCCTTTGCGGTAATGCGCCGATCTGTAGAGTTTTGTACGGCAAGGAAGCCCCTCTATACTCTTTTAGCGCAATCGGATGCATTTAAGCAAGTCCGATTTGGGTAAATGTACGGGAATCCCTACTTTAACGGGAACCATGGACACTTAGTCAGGTTATGATAGTACATATATCCTAAGCAAGTTAGAGGAAATAACAGCAGTTTTTCCATGACCCAACCAGCACACCTTGCCCCCTATGGTTCCTGGAAATCCCCTATTACCGCTGACATGATTGTTCAAGGCAGCGTTAGGTTGGGCAGCATAGCCCTTGATCAAAAGGATGTTTACTGGATTGAAGGGCGACCTGCAGAAGCTGGACGCAATGTAATCGTGCGACGCACCCCTGATGGCAAAAGTGTTGATCTGACTCCCGAGCCCTTCAATGCTCGGACTCGGATTAACGAGTATGGTGGTGCTGCTTTGGCTGTTAAGGATGGCACAATTTACTTCTCTAATTTTGCTGACCAACGTCTGTACCAACAAACCCCAAACTCCAAACCCCAACCTCTAACCCCTATAGCGAACTGGCGCTATGGTGATGGGGTAATTGACCAGGAGCGAGGACGTATAATCTGTGTGGGAGAAAACCACACAGTGGATGGGGAACCAGTCAATACCTTGGTTAGCATCAGCCTAGAAAACGGTGAAGATATTCAAGTGCTAGCCTCTGGCTGTGACTTTTACTCCTCGCCGCGCCTAAGTCCCGATTGCTCTAAACTGGCGTGGCTAAGCTGGAATCATCCCAATATGCCCTGGGATGGTACTCAACTCTGGGTAGCTCCAATCTTAACCGATGGTTCTCTAGGTGTTGCAGAGCCCATTGCTGGTGGGGTAGATGAGTCGGTATTTCAGCCAGAGTGGTCACCAGATGGTGTCCTTTACTTTGTTTGCGATCGCACTAATTGGTGGAATCTCTACCGCTGGCAACCAACCCAAGGGGAAATCGAACCCCTGTGTGAAATGGAAGCTGAGTTTGGACTACCCCAGTGGGTCTTTGGAATGTCTACTTATGGCTTTGATGGTGCCAATCGAATCATATGTACCTATACTCAGGCAGGAAACTGGCATTTAGCTAGTATTGACCTAAGAACGAAACAGCGGTCGGACATTGCTACACCATACACCAGTATTTCCGACCTAAAGGTAACTGATAATCAAGCGGTTTTTATCGCTGGTTCCGTAACAGAAGCAAGCGCTATTGTTCAGTTGGACTTGACAAATGGACAAATCAATGTATTAAGGAATAAGCGTGAGTTAGCTATCGATACTGGCTATCTATCGCGGCCTCAAGCGATCGCATTTCCCACCACTAATGGACTGACCGCCTATGGTTTATTTTACCCACCACAAAACAAAGACTACACCGCACCAACGTCCGAAAAACCACCCCTAATTGTTAAAAGCCACGGTGGACCTACGGCAGCGACTTCCAGTGCGTTTAACCTAAAAATTCAATACTGGACCTCTCGTGGTTTTGCCATGCTAGATGTCAACTATGGTGGGAGTACTGGCTATGGGCGGGACTATCGTCAGCGCCTGAAAAACAACTGGGGGATTGTAGATGTTGATGACTGCACCAATGGCGCGCAATACCTAGCTGAGCAAGGACTAGTTGATGGTGAGCGACTGGCAATTGCTGGGGGGAGTGCTGGGGGGTATACAACTCTAGCTGCTCTGACATTCCGAGATGTGTTTAAAGCTGGCGCTAGCTACTACGGTATCAGTGATTTGGAGGTACTAGCCAAGGATACCCACAAATTTGAGTCCCGGTATCTAGATGGCTTGATCGGTCCTTATCCAGAACGTAAAGATTTATATCAACAGCGATCGCCTATTCATTTCACAGACCAACTGTCGTGTCCTGTAATTTTCTTCCAGGGGCTAGAAGACAAGGTAGTTCCTCCTAGTCAAGCAGAAATGATGGTGGCAGCTTTGAAGGCTAAGGGGTTACCTGTAGCCTATGTCACCTATGAAGGGGAGCAACACGGTTTTCGTAAAGCAGAAACGATTAAACGGACTCTCGAAGGGGAGTTGTATTTTTATTCCCGGGTATTTGGATTTGACCTAGCAGAGGCGATAGACCCTCTAACTATTTATAATTATTAGTCATTATTGAATTACGTTAATGTGTAGACATGGCTCAAGACCTGCGAAGTAAGCCAATGTCGGTATTTGTCTATTGGTTTCGATATTATTGTTCACCATAAACTGATCAACGATGACTAGGCAGGAAAAACAATCAATAACCAGTGAGTTACAAACTCAGGCAATTATCCTCGGTGGATGGGTCGCTCTGATGTGGATTGTAGAGCTGGTGGATATATTCATTTTTGGAAGGAAACTTGATCTATATGGCATCCTCCCCCGTAACCCGATTGGGCTGCGGGGTATTTTATTTGCCCCTTTTCTCCACGGCGGTTTTTCTCATCTGATTTCCAACACTATACCTTTTCTTGTCCTAGGCTGGTTTGTAATGTTGCAAGAAACTAGCGACTTTTTCGTCGTTACCACCATCACCATGCTGGTAGGTGGTCTTGGGGTTTGGCTGTTGGGCGCTCCCAATTCAGTTCACATTGGGGCAAGTGTGCTGATCTTTGGCTATCTAGGTTTTCTGCTATTTAGAGGCTTCTTTGAAAGAAACCTACCCTCAATTTTTCTATCAATTCTAGTCGGCTTCCTCTATGGTGGTTTAGTTTGGGGTGTCTTACCCTCACAGCCCCATGTATCTTGGCAAGGACATTTATTTGGTTTTATCGGCGGTATCCTAGCCGCACGTCTACTGGCAAAGCGTAAACTCTCTTCGTAGTGCTAAGTTTTGACTACTCAGTGTGAAAATAGAACCAGACAGACTTTGTGGGTCTGCAACAGATTTAAACTATCTGTCTGCTGGTGTGAGTAATATGTTTTGAGTAGAACTAGAGAAACTTTTATCAACAATTATGCGTTCACGTAGTGTATCCAAAGGAGAATCGCAGGGATTGTCGCTCCTTGGGTCAATTCTGAAAACCCAGTGTGAGTGCAAGGTGTCACAGTCTCAATCTTCTAGGTATAACTTTTACGTATAACCAACAAAGAACGAAAATTTTTTCCCTACGAACGCACTCACCACGCTCAAGCTTGATGATCAGACCATAGAGGAAATGGCTCAAAAACAAAAATTCCCTCATCTTGTGGGTTCAAAATGGACAGCTAAACAGAAAACTTGGGGCTGGCGGCATTTCCAAGTGGTCAATCGTAAAAACCAAGGAAAGTGGGTGTTTGCTGAAATGGTGGCTTCTTGTGACCCGAATGTTCGTTTTTGGCTAAATGCTAAACAGCTGAAAGATCCTGGCTTGTGGCAAGCAGGCTGGAAATCTTTAGCCGAAATCGAAAGCGAAGAGTAACCAATCCCCGTTGATATGGTATCAACGGGGATTTTGATTCAAACTCTCATAAAAATCTGCCTGATCTGGCGATATGCCTATCTCCCGATCAATCTTCAAGATTGATGGATATTCAACCGGACTTGATATAACAGAGAACTTTTATCCCCATGCATAAATCCCACAAGCTTCCAGTTTGCCCTTACCAACCCCCTACTCGGTCAAGGCGAAATCCTTGGTGCAGAGGATTAAAAGTCTTGGCTGTAAGCTAATGGTAATAGGTTTTAGGTATTTTGTCTGGTTAGTGATGCGGCTCAAGATGTTTGTCACACAACGGTTCCGGTTGACAGCAGCATCTGATTGATAAGATAAATGGCACGCTGTCTTGATGCAGTCGCTCATGGGGGAAACCCCCAAGACCGCGCTGCATCGCTCCTTGAATTCAAGGCAAGCTAGTAATTGTTTATGGTTCAGTGTTTATTGTTTATTTGAGTTTTATGGTCATGGATGGAATCAATAAAGCAGAAATGCGGGAAAGACTGGGAAATCTTGAGAAGATACGTGATATAATAATAGGTTCTAACCTGCGAGAGTATGATACTCGCTTCACGAAGATAGAGTCTGACTTATCCATGTGGCAGCAGGAAATACGCGATCGCGTTGAGCAGATCAAAACGACTCTCTCAAAAGAAATGGCTGCTGCTGTAGATTCCCTGGAAAAAAAAATAAGTACTCTTAGTTTAACTGCAGCCGAAGAGAGGAATGAGATTCAGGAGCGGGTTGAGCTGCTCAACAAAAAGTTTTCTAAGAGTATTGAGGTGCTCGACGAGACAGTCTACAAGCAGTCAACCTCCCTAAAGAAGGAACTTTCAGAAACTAAAGAACAGCATCAGCAAGATGTGATCAATCTCAGAAAGCAGATCTTGGCCGAGCTGGAAACTAAATTTGCACAGATCAAAGATGCCAAAGCCTCGAAAGCAGATCTCGGAGACATGTTGTTAGAGTTGGGTTTGAGGCTCAAAGGGACTGAATTGGTTCCAGCACTCAAAGAAGCTAGTGATGGGTGGTCTGGGTTACCACAGACCAAAGGTCATAATGGTACGGTCATGGAGAAAACTGCTACTAATGATGACGAGCATCTCCAGTTAATCAAGCAAACTCAGACTTTGGAATAGACTTGGCACAGTCCTCCAATGCCAGCCACAAAAATTAACTTGATTTTCTCGCTAAGATTAGTTTTAAATCAAGGTGCGTTCGCGTAGCGGCTCTTTCAGAGCATCGCTGATTTTTGCAAAAGGTTAAATAGTAACGGATAGCCACCAGTGGCATTTTCAAACCAAAATCCGGCTGAGAAGCATCAGCCGGAAAATTATATTTCAGAGTCAATTGAGGTCAATTCGAGTAAAGAAGACGAGTTGAAGGATTTGCTGAATTTACTCGCTGACCTAAAAATTATTGATCAGACGGATCAACCTAGCCAACACTGTAACTCTGAGCAGCAAGGGATCACCTCTGATCAGGCAGACACGATTGAACAATCCCATTCATCCGGTGACTTTGAGGTTCGAGCTATTGAACCTCAAATCGACCATGGTATTAACAGCCTCCCGTCTAGGGTTCAGGAGAAAGAACCATTAGCTCAAGAAAGGGATCAACCCCAATCCTTCGGTGTCAAAGTTTTTCCCGATCAGAGCCCATCACCACAGCTTCCTACACCAAAGGAGCATCTGCGGCAAATGCCTCAAAATTCCGAAGATCCAGTATTAGCTGAGAATTTAGTCCAATCCGAAGCCACAGAAAGCAACCAAGACCTCCCATCACAGTCTGATCGGGACACCTCCGAGGAATTAGACACCTTGGCTGAGATTTTGCAAGAACTGGTGATATCTCCAGAAATGTCACAGTTTCGTGACCAGATAGAAACCCTAGCCCACAGACAAGGCAAGCTTGAGCATCAGATTGATCAACCTCAAGAATTGATTAATCTATTGCTACCAGTGATGGCTAAGCTGCTGGATCTCACGGTAGCTCAGTTCAGTACCTCGGTGACCGATTCCCTGACTCCCATCATTGATGAAGTCATTGGCCACAGAACTCAACAGGATAAAGAGGGTGTGGGAGAAGCGATCGCTCCCGCAGTTCCAATAGCTATTTCCTCCTGCATCGAGAAGTGCCCACAGGAAGTTGGGTTTGCGATCGCACCAGAAATGGCAGTAGCGATCCGGCAACAGATTAGAATTAAGCCAGAGGCCATGGTCAATGCTCTGTATCCGGTCATTGGCAGTACCATTTCCACATACTTAGCAGAAGAAATCCGAGCTATCAATGAGAAGCTGGAAAATGCCCTCAGCTTTGAAGGAATGATGCGCAAGATTCGCGCTAAGGTGCAGGGCGTTTCTGAAGCAGAACTGCTGTTTCGGGAGGTGATGCTATTTCAGGCGCGAGCTATCTTTTTGATTCATAAACACTCTGGTTTAGTGATTGCCGAGGTACAACCCTCTGACAGCCAGCATCTAGAGTCAGATATGGTAGCAGGGATGCTCACCGCTATCCGTAGCTTTGTCAATGACTGTATCGCTCAGTCTGGGGATGTGGCAGAAATCGATGCTATTGACTATGGTACATCCAAGATCATCCTGGAAGTAGAGGGATACTGCTACCTAGCAGTGGTAGTTCAAGGGGAACCCACCCACCAGTTCATTCATCAGTTGCGGGAAAGCCTAAAAACTATTATTACCCATTATGGTAAACCGATCAGGTCTTTTGATGGGGATATTACAACTATCCCGGTGGGAGTCAAGGAAATTTTACAAAATTTATTAGATCAATCCGTTAGTGAAGGACTTCGTGATACTCAGGAAAATCCGAAAAAAGGCAAGAAACCGCCAGGCTTATTGGTGCTTGGCTTGGGGCTTCTGGGTTTAATCGCTGTATTTGGGGGAATTTATCAGCATAGGGCTAGAATAAACCGTCGCATTGAGCAAAAAACTCAACTTGCCCTCGCCTATTATGCCCCAGAAGTGGCTGATTATGCTTTAACAGTTAAAGCCAATCGCCAGATACTAAAGCTAGCTGGACAGCTACCGAATCAGGCTATGCGCTCAAACGTCGAGCAAATTGCCAAAGCTGCGGCTCCTAAATTAGTGTTGGATAATCGAATTGAGGTGATCGAACTCCCCTATACTGAGCAGTTAACCAAAGCTCAAGTCCAACGGGTGAGCAACACCTTGAATCAAATGGATGGGGTTGTAATTTTAGCCCACTATACACAAGGCAAGGTCACAGTAAACGGAGCCGTACTTTATGCTCAGGATTTTCCTAAGATTATCCAAGCCTTTGAGAACATTCCTGGTGTCAAGTCGGTCGAGAACAATTTACAACTTCAAGGATTAGACCTTACCAGCCGGATCTACTTTGATCTTGGTTCAGCCAAGTTGAAACCAGAGGATATAGGCACTAAAATTCGATTAATTAAGGAATTCCTGGAGCGCTATCCTCAAAAGCACCTGAGGATAATCGGCTACGCCGATCCTAGGGATAAACTTACCGAAAATCAGGGATTAGCACAACAACGAGCCCAAAAGGTAAAAGATGTGCTTGTTCAGCAAGGCATTGATCCCAATCGACTGGAAGTTCGTGGGGTTGGCAAAGGACCGCCAGATGTTGATGCTAGTCAACCGCTATGGTTAAATCGATGTGTCGTATTTGATCAGTTTACCGAGAAACCCAATTGAAAGCGCCTTTGGTTGAGCCAGGAGATAACAACAAGTTATGGACTTTATTCCTTTGTTTATTAAATCTGGAATCAGGAGGTGAGCCAACTACTGCAATAGATCACTAATGCTAAAACTATACTGCTGTCTGGGAACATACGGTCGGTGAGCAATAGGTATTCAAGTCCGCTGAATAAATCATACCGTAAACCTGTTCAGATTTGGCTCCATGCCCATCTTGTAACAACCGTTTACAATCCCCCGTGATTTATCCATTGGAGAGTTCAAACCAGTTGTCAGCAACCAGTAACAATGTCCACTATTGATCGAAAAATTTGCCTAGTTGGAGACTTTGGTGTGGGCAAAACTAGCCTAATCCGCCGATTTGTGGAGGGTGTGTTTAGCGACCAATATCTTTCAACAGTTGGAGTGAAAATTTCCCGCAAAATCCTAAAATTTAAGGATGACACCCGATCAGAACTGCTGAATCTAAAATTGATGATTTGGGATTTAGAAGGTCATACTAAATTTAAGGGAATTTCACCAACATATTTAAAAGGGGCTCAGGGTGCAATTATTGTTGCTGATGTAACTCGCATTGAAACCATTGAGCACATTGTTCATCATATCGATCTGTTTTTATCCATCAATCCCAAAGGGGTGATTATTACTGCCTTAAATAAATCCGACTTAGTTGATCAAGAAAAATTGGAGCAATTGAAACAAATGTTAGAGAAAAAAACTGTGCAGGAAGACCAAGTGATAGCTAGTTATTATACCTCCGCGAAAACTGGGTTATACGTCGATGACATATTTCAGCAATTAGGTTGCGGAACGCTTCAACAGGATTCAGGAGCCTGGGAGTAACAAACCCCAAGGATAAATCCGGGGGCTTGTGAATCATTACCTGACCAGCCTAAGTCCCGTCAGGGACTACGTTATCAGCAAGAGTTAAAGTTCCTACCTTGAAATGCGAGGCTAGTTTCAAGCTCTAGAACCGGATTGTTAAACATCTTTATCAGGTTAAGGAAGTGCAATCTGGGAAGTACCGACTGATAACATTGGCGCAGCGAACTTTACCCTAGCAATAGGAGAATACTCACATTATGCGAGTTTTTGTACTTGATAAAAACAAAAAACCTTTAGATCCATGTCAGCCTGCTAGAGCTAGAATCTTGCTCAAACAAGGAAGGGCTAAGGTCTTTAGGAGATACCCGTTCACAATCATCATGGGCGATTTGGAGGAATTGGAATGTGTGACACATAATCATCAGATCAAACTTGACCCTGGTTCTCAAACGACAGGTTTAGCAATTGTTCAAGAAAAGGTGGTTGTTTGGGGTGCGGAACTAACCCACAGAGGTCTTCAAATTCGAGATGGTTTAACCTCACGTAGACAGTTGAGACGTTCTCGTAGAAACCGCAAAACTCGTTATCGACAGCCAAGGTTTCTTAATCGTAAACGTCCTGATGGCTGGTTAGCTCCCAGTCTAATGTCGAGAGTTTATAATATTATCACATGGGTAAAAAAACTTACTCGATTTTGTCCGATAACTGGCATTTCTCAGGAATTAGTTAGGTTCGATACTCAGAAGATGGAAAACCCTGAGATTTCTGGAACAGAGTATCAGCAGGGCACACTCTACGGATATGAAGTTAGAGAATATCTACTTTCCAAATGGAATCGTAAATGTGCTTACTGTGGTGTGACTGATACTCCACTAGAGGTCGAACACATCAAACCTAAATCAAAGGGGGGTTCTGACCGAGTAAGTAACCTAGCAATTGCTTGTAGGAAGTGCAATCAAACCAAAGGTAATCAGGAAATCGAACAGTTTTTATCTGGTAAACCTGATGTTATAAAGCGTATTCTTTCTCAAGCCAAACGACCTTTAGTCGATGCGGCAGCCGTCAACTCAACTAGATGGAAGTTGTATAACGAATTAAAAGCCTTGGGTTTGCCGATTGAAACAGGGTCAGGTGGATTAACTAAGTACAATCGATGTCGGCAGAACCTTCCAAAAACACACTGGTTAGATGCCGCCAATGTTGGAAAAGTCGATACTTTGTACATCGAAGTTTATCAGCCATTGTTGATTTCAGCTAAAGGACATGGTACTCGTAAGATGTGCAGAACAAACAAGTTTGGCTTTCCCACTCGTTATGTACCAAGGTGGAAGTTTGTCAAAGGGTTTCAGACTGGAGATATTGCCAAAGCCGTTGTAACCAAAGGCAAGAAAGTGGGAACCTACACAGGTAGAATAGCTACTCGAAAAACTGGTTCATTCAATATCTCCACTAAACACGGACTGGTACAAGGAATCAGTCACAAATATTGCAGCATTGTACATAGGAAAGACGGATATGCTTATAGCTTCTAGTTCAAAAGAAGCACTGTCTAGCTGCTGTTTCTGTAAGGGGAGAAACTCCTCGGAGACGAAACCTTAGACAGTTGAGCCTTATTTCATATAACTTAAACTTATGACTCACAGACTGTCGCTTGTAAAGGCTCAACTGTCTTACGGTAACTTCAAACCCACGCATAAATGACAGGGGTATCCGTTTCTCCCCTTACCAACCCCCATTTTTGATGATTAGTTATATATATAGTGATATATAGCGTTTCTCATAGTAATGAGGTACACAAGGTTTTTTCCCTGTTACCTGTTGCCTGTTGCCGATTCACGAAAATCCAAAATTAAAATCCAAAATTTATCTCCCCTATTTTGGAAATGCTATATATCTTTATATATATAGCACAGTAGCTAATCTACCTATGCTTACTCAACTACTGAGTCAACCTCAACTACTGAGTCAACAGGTCGAGCAATCAGCACCCACTGTGTCAAGTCTCCGGGAGCAAGCCCTGGGAAAAAATCTAACATCCAACATCCAACATCCAACATCCAAAATCGAATGACGCCCCTCTATTGTAGTAAAGGACATGAGAATCCCAATGACAATAAGTTTTGCCGGGTTTGTGGTGAGATGCTGCCATCCTTAGCCAAAACCTTTGACACTGGGAAGATTCTGGGTGGTCGCTACCGCATCGTCCGGGAGTTGGGACACGGAGGCTTTGGACGCACCTATTTAGCTCAAGACCTTAACCGCTTTAATGAACCTTGTGTGCTAAAAGAATTTGCCCCCCAAGTTCAAGGTAACCACGCCTTACAAAAAGCAGAAGAACTATTTGAGCGGGAAGCGGGAGTTCTTTATCGACTGCAACACCCTCAAATTCCTCAATTTCGTGAGTTGTTTCAGGTACAACAACAGGACAAAGGCACCCTATTGTTGGTTCAGGACTATGTGGAGGGGCAAACCTACCGCGCTCTACTGGAGGCTCGCCGACCTCAGGGACTCCGGTTTAGTGAAGCAGAAGTGACTCAACTGCTGATCCAAATCCTGCCAGTGTTGGAATATATCCATTTTATGAGGGTGATTCATCGGGATATCTCTCCCGATAATCTGATTTTGCGCAGTACCGATGGTTTACCAGTGCTGATTGACTTTGGAGGTGTCAAGGAGGTAGCAGCAAATGTGGCATCGAAGTTCCTAGGGTCAAAGGTGGCTGGTCAAAATAAGCCGATCATCACTCGGTTGGGTAAAGTTGGCTATGCTCCCCCAGAGCAGATGCAAGGAGGAAGTGTTTTTCCCCACAGTGACCTCTATGCTCTAGGGGCAACTATATTAGTATTAGTGACTGGTCAGGAACCCCAGCAGATAATTGACCCCAATACCCTGACCTGGAACTGGCGGCAAGAGATCAGCCTTAGCCCTACCCTAGGTCGTATCATCGATAAAATGCTTCAACCGAGACCAGGGGAACGGTACCAAAATGCCAAAGAAGTGCTGCGAGACCTCACCACTCACCTTCAATTTGCCAGTGACCCGCAATCAGCTTCATCACCTCCTCAGACTAAACCGACCTTAGCAGTTGCCCCTGGTTCCAAGCCAGTAGCGGTTAACCAGCCAGCAAGGCCAGCTACCGGAAGACCATTAACCACTTTTACGAACAATACCGTTTTAGACTGGCTTGGCAAGGTGGTTTTGGTATCTGTCTTAGCTGCTGCTGTATTTGGCTTTACCTTCTGGGCAACCAATTGGTGGTTCACCTTCCGCCCAATATCTGAGCGGGAACCCTCACCAAAGGAATCACCCATCGATCAACCGGACATCAAGCCACCCGACTGGTTTACCAAGAACGAGGAAAACCGCAAGAAATTGCTAGATCAGCGTCGTGCCAATTTGGAGATTAACGAAAAGTTCTACATTGAGTTAGTCAATGAGGCGTTTTGGGACAAGTACCCAAATCAAGAAAAACGACAGCTAGGCAATGGATCACAGGATGCTCCGTTAAGAGAAGAGTGGGATAAGCTGGCATTTGAGCTATTGACCCGGATTGAGTTGCTCAATTTGAGTCGGACGGCACGGGGAAGGTTGGGAAGCTATGGGACAGCAGATTTAACTCGCTGGAAGCAGGAAGTGAATCAGGTGCGCCTTTCTAGCCGTGCAGCTTATGATATTGCAGATTCTAAATTCTTTCATAAGTTTCCCGATCAGCGGGGTCAGAAGTTTATCGATAAGTCTATTGGTCAGGTGTGGCAAGGAATTGTTGGGGATACGATCAAAGCGTTGACATCAGGAAAATCCCTACAGCGCATTGAGTTTGCTGCTGGCGGAGTTCAACAAGTCAATGGAACCCTCCAGCCAGGAGACGGGCAAGCGTTTACTGCTAAACTTTCTGGTGGTCAAGTCATGGAAGTAAGACTGGCTACCGATGTAAATGCCTTGTTTTCCGTTTATGCTCCGAGCCGTAAGACGACCCCCCTATTAGAAGACTCAAGCAAACGCGACTGGATCGGGGAGCTGCCAGCATCTGGTTTCTATGAGTTTGTGGTAGTTTCTCAAGCTTCTAAACCGATTAATTATCAACTTAACTTTAGGGTTGAAGATTAGTGATTGGTGATTAGCTTCCGGCAAAAAAAGCTCCACATCTACTGTTAGATTAATCAGAGTATTGCTAACAAGATACAATAATGACAGACCAAAATTTTGTAGCTGACAACGCTACTACCACAGAAATACTGGAACAAGTGCTATACAGAAATATAGCAAACTCCCCAAGAATACTTACAAAATTTGTTACAGATAGTTCGTCTGTTCCGTAAGAGTGTTACACAGAATACGACAGAATAAAGTTTTCGTCAGGGATGGCAAGAAACCATGACAGGGAATGCACTTCCTATTTCAGAGCTTTGGGATAGGATTGATCCAGAATGAAGCAACCAAAACATCTAATTACTCAAATAAGCCTCTTGTTCCAAATTATCCAGTAACTCTTCAGCAATTTGATACCAAGCTTGCCGGAATTGAACATCCTGTTCTTGATCAGAAAGAGTCTTTCCTTTTAATTGGGGATATGTACTATAAAAAAATTGATCAACTTTCTGATAAAAAGTCCCTGGATCAATGTTCAAATCTAGGCAACGCTGATAGATTTGCTTTTGCCGTTGCTGCTCGGTGTTACTCACAGATGGTTTAGAAGGCAATGATGGTATAGAGGGCAAAGACCAGGAGATTTTCGGGAATTTTGGTGTAGGAAATCCTCCTCTGGCTATTGCTACCGTTCCAAACACTACTAATAAAGCAATGGACATAGAAAGACCAAAAAACTTTAGTTCACGGTTAGTGGATTGCTGTTTGCGATTTAGCACAGCAGTGAAGGTTGTTTTAATAGTTTGACCAGGAGCAGCAACTAAGGTAGCGATCTGGGTAAATAGTGTATTTGGTTGTTTATTTGGTAGCTTAGTTGGTAGGTTATTTGGTTGTTTATTTGGTATATTATTTGGTAACTTAGTTGGCTGCTGGCTACTTACCGGCTGGGGAATTACGGTTTTTAGGGCTTCACTGACGTCTTGGGCTGACTGATACCGTTGTTTAGGAAGATTAGCCAGCATTTTAGTCAACACCGATTTGAAGCTGGGGCTAATAGTTATCTCTTGCCAAAGCCAGGTAGCGTGATAACTATCATAAAGGTCTAGAGGCTGTTTACCGGTTAGCAATACTAAAGCAGTTACCGCTAAAGCGTAAAGGTCGCTAGTGCCATCAGCTTTGCCATATCGTAACTGTTCATCTGGGGAGTAACCCCGTTTGCCCACTTGAGTTCCAATCACGTGTCCGGTTGATTGGACAATGGCAGTGGTTACCATTTCTTTGACACAACCAAAGTCAATTAATACTGGCTTATTGTCAGAATTCCGTTTAATCAGATTATCCGGAGAAATATCCCGATGAATGATCTGCTTAGAATGAATATAATCTAAAACTGGCAAGATGTCTTGGAGCAGTTTAATCACATCTGCTTCCCTAAACTTTTGACCCTGGACTAACAGCTGGTGATAGGTTAACCCTTCGACATAGTCTTGTACTAAAAAGAGATAATTTTTACGACCGATACTGGTTCTAAGTAACTCTCGAAAACAAGGAATTTGGTTATGTCTGAGCTGGTATAGCATCCCAGCTTCTCGCTCAAATAATTCTTGAGCTTTTTGTAACTCATAGTTGTTTTGAAGTTGGGGAGCAAATTCTTTGAGTACACAACGCTCTTGGTAGCGATTAGCATCTTCAGCGAGATAGGTCCGTCCAAAAGTTCCTTGACCTAAGTCGCCTAAGATTTTATAGCGGTCTTTGATAATTGCTCCAGTTTTTAAGGTATTAGACATAATAGCCGCCAATTGATGATTTATAGTTTAGGGAAGAGGGAGCAGGGAGCAGGGAATCGGGAATCGGGAATCGGGAATCGGGAATCGGGAATCGGGAATCGGGAGGAGTAGGAAAGAAATAGGATGATTTTTTGCAGAAGTGTTTAATCCAGTAATAAAAATTTACCTTGTCAACCTATCGTTGTTGTCAAGCGATGCAGTCGGCCAAAGGGGAGGCAGTCGGCCAAAGGGGAGGCAGTCGGCCAAAGGGGAGGCAGTCGGCCAAAGGGGAGGCAGTCGGCCAAAGGGGAGGCAGTCGGCCAAAGGGGAGGCAGTCGGCCAAAGGGGGTTTCCCCCATGAGCGACTGCCGTGGTTTCCCCCATGAGCGACTGCCGTGGTTTCCCCCATGAGCGACTGCCGTGGTTTCCCCCATGAGCGACTGCCGTGGTTTCCCCCATGAGCGACTGCCGTGGTTTCCCTCATGAGCGACTGCATCAAGACACAGAGCAGGAAGTACGATAACAATGATCAAAAATGTATTTAAAGATTCCAACTTAATCGAAAATCACTTCTTCCCTGTTCCCTGTTCCCTGTTCCCTGTTCCCTGTTCCCTGTTCCCTGTTCCCTGTTCCCTGTTCCCTGTTCCCTGTTCCCTGTTCCCAGATCCGCTGCTCCCTGCTCCCTCTTCTTAATGACCCAGCATCCCTTGTGCCTTTTTAATATTGTCACGAACTGATTCAGCAGATATCTTGAGGGAGGACAGTTCATAATCTGTCAACTTTAATTCCAAAATTTTTTCGATGCCTCGACACCCCAATCGGGTGGGTACCCCTATAAAAATATCTTCCAAATCATATTCACCCTGAAGGTAGGCAGCTGCGGTGATTTGGCGGGATTGGTTGTGTAATATTGCTTGTACCATCAAACAGGCGGAGGATGCTGGGGCAAAATAAGCACTGCCAGTGCGCATCAGTTCTACAATTTCTGCTCCGCCTCGACGAGTCCGTTCAATCAGGGCTTCTATCCGGTCTGGTGTCATCAGTTCGGTGATGGGAACACCACTAACGGTAGAGTAGCGTGGTAGTGGCACCATTAAGTCCCCATGGCCTCCAAGCACTACAGCATTGACATCCGCAACGGATACACCATTTTCCATGGCAATGAATGTCCTGAATCGGGTAGAATCCAACACCCCTGCCATGCCCATGACCCGATGGGGTGGTAAGTCAGTAGCTTGCCAGGCTAGGTAGGTCATCACATCGAGGGGATTGGTGACCACGATTATCATGGCATCTGGGGATTTTGCGATCGCATTTTTAGCCGCTTCCACCACAATTTTGGAATTGATCTGTAGGAGGTCATCCCTACTCATTCCTGGTTTCCGGGGACTTCCTGCGGTAATCACCACCACATCGGAACCAGCAGTATCAGCATAGTCATTAGTTCCGATAATCTGGCAATCGTGACCTTCTATCCCCCTGGCCTCCATTAAATCGAGAGCAATGCCTTGGGGCATACCTGGTTTAATATCCAGGAGTACGACATCGGCCAGATTTTTCTCAGCAATCCGTTGGACAAGGGTGCTCCCTACTCTACCACCACCGATTACGGATACACGGTTGTCGTGGCAAGCAATTGGGGAGTTGGGATAGGGTACCATGATCGGAAGGGGTGAGTGAAAATGCGTTCGCGCCCCGCGTGGCCTACGGCCAATCGCTTTTGCTGGAACTCCCCCAAGTTTGGGGGATTTAGGCAGCTATAGGTGCCACAGCTCACAAGGATAGGTTTGTGAACATTGGGGCGAGTATGTAATTTCGTTACTTAGAATTATAAATATGTATTTAATTATACAATATTTTTCGGAATAATTCTTTCCATCTCCCTAATCCCTAAGGTGCGCGTTCCCTACTCCCTAATCTTTAAGACGAGATTTCCAACTGGTCAATACGTAACCAAATGTTCGGGGTGGGTACCCGACCAAATTTTACCAGGGCATAATCCCCCTTGATATCAACAATTTCCCCATCAGTTTCAAACAGATAAGGGGGAAAGCGGGGGTCACTTGCTTTTGCTTCCAGGCTACCTTCTAACTGGGCTTGGATAGCCCGAACCAATACTCCCTTTTTAATTTTCCCAGCCATAAAATCTCTTTTGTCTTTCCTCTTCTATTGTATCGGGGGAATGAGAAATCGGGAATCGGGAATCGGGAATCGGGAACAGGGAATTGGGAATCGGGAATCGGGAATCGGGAATTGGGAGTCGGGAACAGGGAAAAAATCTTGTTTACCTTATTACTATGAGAACCGATAATTACCCTTAATAAAAATCTCCCCATCTCCCCATCTCCCCATCTCCCCATCTCCCCACACTTCCGACACTTCCGACACTTCCGACACTTCCCAGGCTGATCAACGTTGACAGTTCGGACAAAAGTGAGCTGAGCGACCGACTAATTTGGTTCGCTGGATGGGGGTGCTACAGATACGACAGGGTTCTCCGGTGCGACCATAAACCCAGGCAATCCCCTTATAGTTGCCATTTACTCCCTGGACGTTGATAAAATCACTAAACGTGGTACCACCAGACTCAATCGCTTTTTGCAATACTTGGATAATCGCGATGCTCAGCTTGTCGATCTGCTCTAACCCCAAATCTTTACAAAGGGTTTCTGGTCGAATACCACTCAAGAATAATGCTTCATCGGCATAGATATTACCTATTCCTGCTACCAGGGATTGATCGAGCAAGGCGGTTTTAATCGCGCGTTGGCGGTGATGTAGCTTACTAACTAGGTAATCTGTAGAAAATTCCTGGGAAAACGGTTCTGGTCCGAGTTGCTTTAAACCAGTGATAATGGTTTCTGGTAATTGGGATGGCGGAATCCACCACATTCGACCAAAAGTGCGTTGGTCGATAAACCTTAACTCCTGGTTGTTTGGGAAAAACAATCGCACTCGCGTGTGTTTTGGCTGAGGCTGGTCTTGACTTAACCATAGCAGTTGACCAGTCATTCGGAGGTGAACACCTAACCAACCGGCCTGATCAGCGTCTGACTTGGTTAGTTTAGCGAGTAGGTATTTGCCCCGTCGATGCCAATCACTAATGGTGACAGTTTTGAGTTGGGCTAAAAAATCTTTCGGAGAAATAGGGTGGGCGATGGTGCGCGATAGTAACACCTCTCCACCCTGGATTTCCTGGCCTGTAGTCACTTGATTTAGACCCAGGCGAATTGTTTCAACTTCTGGTAGTTCCGGCACGGTTGAGTGCTTTAGTTGATCAATGGTGAGTGCAAGCGTGTTAACTTAGCACTCTACAGACAGCAGGAACTCAAATTCCCGAGTCTGGTTAGGTTAACCAACTACTTCCACTTCACTCTCTGCATAGTTATTGGTATTCACCCCAGAGGCGCTACCACTGTAGCCAGTATAGTTTACCCTATCAAAGCGGACAATCACTGGGTATTTGATACCACTTTTGTCTACACTAGCCACAGTTCCCACATCGCCATACCAGTAGGATTCTTTTCTTTTAATCCGAACTTTTGCACCACGTTTTAGTTCTGCCATAAAAAAATTTACCTTACGCTCTAGTTCTACAGCGTACTACTCAATTAGGCTTATCCGTTGACTTGATTGTTTAAGTTTTATTAATTTCCCTGTAGTGAATCGGGAGTAGGGAGTAGGGAGTAGGGAGTCGGGAGTAGGGAGTCGGGAGTCGGAAGAGTGAGACTACAAACGCTGCCAATTCAGCTTTGATGTTTCCTCATCCAGATGCCAGCGTAATAACTGAGCTGGTTGACCAATGCTTAGGGTTGGCAAACCCATGGCTTGGCGAGGGGAAACCGTTGCGAGGGCAATGCCATTCTCAACGCTACAAATCCCCCACTCGACTAAATTCTCTACTCCTACCAATAAGGGCAAGGTTGTCCCAGATAATGTCCCATCTGCTAGCCGTGCTGTCCCGTCTTTGACCTCTATCTGGCGGGTGTCCCAGGGATAGACGCCATCGGGTAATCCTATTGGTGCTAGGGCATCGCTAACTAGAAAAATCCCTTGTTGATAACCCCCAGCACGAAGCAGCAGTTGGATCATGGTGGAACAGACGTGCTGACCATCGGCAATTAGTCCACACTGGACACCGGGAGTAACTAGGGCAGCTCCCAGTAATCCTGGTTTGCGGTGATGGAGTCCTGGCATAGCATTAAAGGCATGGGTTACCATGGATGCCCCGCCTTCAAAGGCGCTTTGGGCTTGCTCTGCTGTGGCTTGGGAGTGACCGAGACTAACGATTATGTTGCGCGATCGCAAATACGGAATCACCTCACCAATGCTATCTAACTCTGGCGCTATTGTAATAAGCTTAACTAGGTCACCATAGTCTCCCAAAACTTCCTTGACATTTTCAATAGTAAGTGGTAATAGATACTCAACAGGATGAGCTCCCCGTTTTTGGGGATTGAGAAAAGGCCCTTCTAGATGAACACCCAAGATGCGGGCGCTTGGGGTCTGGTAAGGTTGGGAAGGGATAAATTCAGCAAAGACAGAAAGCGTACGCTGAATCTTCTCGATCGAGGTAGTTACCAGAGTGGGTAAAAACTGATCCACACCATGATGCCAAAGGAATTGACAAATGTCCTGGAGTAAAGGGATGTGGTGAAAATCCACATCGGTGAAGGCTAAGCCTAGCCCCCCATTAATCTGCAAATCCACACCCCCTAGGGACACCCAATCCCCATCAACGTCAAGGATAGCCGGGTTAGGAAGAGTTTCTAGCTTAGGAAGAGTTTCTAGGTTGGGTGCGATCGCTTCAATAATTCCATGATCATTAATGTGAATATTCTGTAAACCCTCGTAACTAGGGACACGAGCATTGATAATATCTAGAGTCATTAGGGAATGTGGCGAAGTCTAATTCATCTACCATCAAACATGATTCATGACCAATAACCAACCGTTAATTGGGATTATTATGGGCAGCGATTCCGATTTGCCCACCATGCAAAATGCGATCGCAGTATGTGAAGACTTTGGTGTTCCTTGGGAAGTAGCGATTGTGTCTGCCCATCGCACCCCTGAACGGATGGTAAATTATGCCCAAGACGCTCACAAGCGTGGACTCAAGGTTATTATCGCTGGTGCTGGGGGGGCGGCTCATCTGCCTGGTATGGTGGCGGCTCTAACACCCTTGCCTGTGATTGGAGTCCCAGTGTCTAGTCGTCAAATGAAGGGTATTGATTCCCTATACTCCATTGTTCAAATGCCTGGAGGAATTCCCGTCGCTACTGTAGCAATTGGTAATTCCAAGAATGCAGGATTGTTAGCAGTGCAGATTTTGGGCACTCATCAGCCGGAATTACTAGAGAGAGTGCAGCAGTATCGCCAGAATTTAGCGGAATCAGTGATGGAAAAGCAAGCATTGCTGGATGAGTTAGGTTATCAGCAATACTTAGGGCAGATGAGTTAATCTGGTTAATAGACTTTCAGAAGGTTAGCCTTGAAAAAGGGCAAAAACTCCCATTAACTTGCCATCAGGGTAATCCAATATCAGGGATTTGAGAGAAAATAATTCGAGCCTAATCCGACTCGTTCTACTACCTTAAGCTGGGGGATATCAAAAGCATCCCACCGAAGGGCGATATCTGTTATAAATGAGCCGAGACTAAAGGCAATAGGACTTACGAATAGGAAGTTGAGTTTGGTGTTCAGGTGAAATACCAATAGCCTGTCCACACCAAATCCACGTCATGTCAACAAAAAATCTAGGAGGTAAATAGAGTTCATGGAACATCGTGGTGTTACAGTATGGTTAACTGGTCTTAGTGGTGCGGGAAAGACCACTATTACTAAGGCATTAGAAGAAAAACTAAACGCCCAAGGATGCAAGCTGGAAGTCTTGGATGGGGATATCGTCCGTCAGAACTTAACTAAAGGACTCGGATTTAGTAAAGAAGACCGGGATACAAACATTCGCCGCATTGGCTTTGTTGCCCATCTTTTAACCCGCAATGGAGTTATTGTCCTGGTATCTGCGATCTCCCCTTACCGTGAAATTCGAGAGGAGGTCAAGCAACGGATTGGTGACTTTGTAGAAGTTTATGTTAATGCTCCCCTAAACGTTTGCGAAGGCCGAGATGTCAAAGGACTTTACAAACGAGCTCGTGCTGGAGAAATTAAGAGTTTTACTGGTATTGATGACCCCTATGAGCCACCATTAAATCCGGAGGTAGAATGTCGCACTGACAAAGAAGAATTATCAGAAAGTGTGGACAAAGTTATCAAAAAGCTGGAAGAGTTAAATTATATTTCTAGTACTTGAAGCATAATCTTTATACCTTAACTAAAGCACCCCACCTACACGCTTTGAAGTGGGAGTCGTATCTTGAGACAATTCTTGAGACAATTGTAGAATCTAATTATTATTCCTAGAGTATGCAAAGCCCGGTGTTAAGCCATCCTTCACAAACTATCCCAGCTCACGGTGGTCAACTGGTCAACCGTGTTGCTACACCCGAACAACGGCAGGAATTTTTGGAGAAAGCTGAATTTCTGCCCAGAGTTACACTAGATAAACGGGCTGTCAGCGACCTGGAAATGATTGCTATCGGTGGCTTTAGTCCCCTGACTGGCTTCATGGCCAAAGAAGACTACCAATCAGTGGTAGACCGGATGCGTCTAGCCAATAACCTACCGTGGTCAGTTCCAATCACCCTCTCGGTTACATCTGAAGTAGCTGCTCCTCTGCAAGAGGGGGGGTTAGTCCGTTTGGATGATAGCAGTGGTCGCTTTATTGGTGTATTAGAACTGACAGAAAAATATTCTTACGACAAAACCCATGAAGCAGTGCAAGTTTACCGCACTGATGAAGACAAGCATCCTGGTGTGAAAGTTGTGTATGACCAGGGAGAGATTAATTTAGCTGGTGCGGTATGGTTACTGGAACGGTTACCCCATCCCCAGTTTCCCACCTACCAAATCGATCCAGAAAAATCGAGAGCCATGTTCTCGGAACGGGGTTGGAAAACAGTGGTAGGTTTCCAAACCCGTAATCCCATTCATCGGGCTCATGAATATATCATCAAGTGCGCTCTAGAAACCGTAGACGGTCTATTCCTTCATCCCTTAGTCGGTGCTACTAAAAGCGACGACATCCCAGCCGATGTGCGCATGCGTTGCTATGAAATCATGTTGGAGAATTATTTTCCCAATAACCGAGTGATTCTGGCAATTAACCCTGCTGCCATGCGTTACGCTGGCCCGCGAGAAGCAATTTTCCATGCTTTGGTACGGAAGAATTACGGCTGTACCCATTTTATTGTAGGACGGGATCACGCTGGAGTGGGAGACTATTATGGCACCTATGATGCCCAACACATTTTTGGTGAGTTTGAGCCAGGTGAGTTGGGGATCATGCCGATGAGGTTTGAGCACGCTTTCTACTGCACTCGCACCCAGGGTATGGCTACTGCCAAGACTAGTCCAAGTACACCAGAGCAGAGGATTCATTTATCCGGTACTAAGGTACGGAAAATGCTGCGTGAGGGAGAGTTACCACCACCGGAATTTTCCCGACCTGAAGTGGCAGCAGAACTGGCTAAGGCAATGCACGAGAGCACTTAAAGGTTAGACCGTTGTTCGCGTAGCGTGGCCAAAGGCCAAGGTTAGACCGTTGTTCGCGTAGCGTGGCCAAAGGCCAAGGTTAGACCGTTGTTCGCGTAGCGTGGCCAAAGGCCAAGGTTAGACCGTTGAAGGTTGAAGGTTAGACTGTTGAAGGTTGGAGGTTAGACCGTTGAAGGTTGGAGGTTAGACCGTTGAAGGTTGGAGTTTAGACCGTTGAAGGTTGGAGGTGAAGCGGTTATTTGGTTATTTGGTTATTTGGTTAGGCGGTTATATTCCAAACCTGTAACCTGTAACCTGTAACCTGTAACCTTAAACCTGTAACCTTAAACCTGTAACCTTAAACCTGTAACCACATAACCTTCAACCTGTAACCTGTAACCTGTAACCACATAACCTTCAACCTGTAACCTGTAACCTGTAACCACATAACCTTCAACCTTGGCCTTTCGGCCACGCTACGCGAACAACCTTCAACCTTCAACCAAATAACCTTCAAGCTGTAACCTTGGCCTTTCGGCCACGCGCTTCGCAGCAAAGCGGGACGAAGTCCATCGCGTTAAACCTTTAACTAGTGAACTAGTGAACTAGCTCAACTGGGAATCCCACGGCTTGTGGCCGTGGGAGCGCCAATCCTGGTAGGCTGATAGCTGAAATCTGAAAGCTGAAGCGCGGATATGGGACTTAATCGCCGGACTTTTCTGCAAAAAGCTAGTTTGGGATTGGCAACATTAGGAGTCAGTGAAACAATACTATCCCTCCTAGGGAATAGTGGTTTAGCTGTTCCTGGAATAGACCGTTACTTCCAAGTATTAGCACAACCCCTTGGGCGAAAGTTAGCCCTACTAGTGGGTATCAACAAGTATCCTCGTAGCACACTATTGGATGGCTGTGTTACTGATGTAGAACTACAACAAGAACTATTGATTCATCGGTTTGGGTTCAATCCGAAGGATATACTTATACTTAACGATGACCAAGCGACCCGAGAAAATATAGAAACGGCTTTTATTGAACATCTGACGGAGCAAGCGAAACCAGGTGACGTGGTAGTCTTCCACTTCAGTGGCTTCGGTAGCCAGGTCAAGCTATCTCAAGGGTATCAAACCGATAAGTCTGTTGCACTTCAAAATAGCTTGGTTCCAGTAGATGGGAGCCTGACCAAAAAAAAACCCAAGGTAGCCAACGATTTACTGGAAGAAACGTTAGTTTTGCTATTGCGATCGCTAGCCACTGACCAAGTCACTACAGTACTTGATACTAGCCACACGGTAGCTGATAGCGTCCTCCAAGGAAATATTAAGGTACGCTCTAGTACTAACCCACCAGCCAAAGAAGCTAGTCGGAATGAACTAGCTTTTCAAGAGCAACTGCGGCGGCGGATACAGGATTCTGGGCAAGGGATGGTAAACCGGCAATCCGTCTCGATTGTGCCTGGAGCGATGAATCCGATGGCAGGTATGCTTCTAATGGCTGCTGAACCAAATCAAATCGCCATGGAGGCGAAATGGAATGGTTTCAGTGCTGGCTTATTTACCTATGCTCTTACTCAGTATCTGTGGCAGGCAATACCAACAACGACAAGTCAGGTGAGCCTGACTCACGCTGGTGTGATGGTTAATCAACTGACAGGTACACAACAACAGCCAAGGCTAGGGGGTCAAAGTAGTCTTGAGCCAATACCTACCTATTATTTGCCCCCTGACCCTAGCATGGGAGCGGATGGTGTGGTCACTGCCGTGGAAGATAATGGTCAAACTGCACAGTTGTGGTTAGCAGGATTACCAGCAACAGTTGTGGATAACTATAGCAACAATTCTGTATTGTCTGTATTGGAAGCCGGTGCTAACTCGGGAGTCTCTCAACTACAAATAACCTCTAAAGATGGTCTGACGGCTAAGGCAAAATTTATTGGTGGTAGTACTGATAATAACAATCAGCTACAAGTTGGGCAGCTGGTGCAAGAAGCGGTCCGGGTGTTACCCCGTAATATTGGTCTAACGGTAGCTCTGGATGGGAACCTAGAACGAATTGAGCGAGTAGATGCTACCAGTGCCTTTTCTAGTATCTCTACTGCATCGATAGTGCAAGCAGGGGAACAACCTTCTGATTACTTGTTTGGGAAAGCACTCTCTTTCAAAAATGCTGGGGGAGGGGGCTATGGAATCTTCTATCTCGATGGTGAACCCATACCCAATGGAGTTGGGGAAGCTGGGGTAGCTGTGAAGTCAGCAGCTATGGCATTGTCTGGTAAATTGAAAACCTTGCTGGCAGGAAAATTGCTGCGTTTAACTGCTAATGAGGGGTCTTCAGGTCTAGGTATTAGGGTATCCCTGGAGATGATTGAACCAGAGCAAAAGCTAGTGATGCAACTGGAAACATTACGGACTGCTTCCTCCTCACGGGTAGATTTGGTAGGTGAGGGTGAAGCTAAATCTCAGGCTGAGTTGACAAAAACTGTGGCAGAAGCAGGTGTTCCTATTTTGCCGGTAGGGAGTCGTCTCCATTATCAGATCGAAAACTACGGTGATCAACCGGTCTATTTCTTGCTATTAGGGTTTAATACCAGTGGCAATGCGATCGCACTATATGAACTGCCATTTTTGCAGACATCACAGACTTCAGAAAACGCTCCATCTATCAAAGATGCCGTCATTGCTCCTGGGGAAACTCTAACCCTGCCATCAGCCGTAGCTTCCGTTGGTGGGATTGTCTCAGGTCCTAGTGGACTGGTGGAAATGCAACTGATTTGCAGTCGCTCCCCCTTTACTCAAGCCGGTACAGCTCTCGATGCTGTGCCATCTCGTCGCGGAATCGGAGCACCAATTGATGATTTGTTTAACCCCTTGGACGTAGCCCAGGCGGTGCTGCAAGACATACACGATGCTAGTGCAAATTCCCTAGATTCTTCCCTCACTATAAGTGCTGATTCCTACGCCTTGGATGTTAATACTTGGGCAACTTTAAGTTTTCTCTATCGGGTAGTTTGAGTTCAGTTTGTTAATTGTTAATTGCTCCTGGGCAATTAACAATTAATCCATAATTGTTGAATAGGAAATAGGTAACAGGGGTAATAGTGTGGGTAGAGGGAACATCACTAAACTAATAATTTTTAGTTATTTTATTGGTTAAACTCTTATAACTGTGCTTATTTCAACAACATAAATTTTATTTATTCTGACTCATTAACCCTTCTGAGGTAACCTCGCTTTCCCAAACACTTGCTGAGGAGTAAGTTCCAACCCTTCAAAAAGCGAGTCAGTGATCAGCGCAGCTTTGGTATAAGTCCGTGGTGGCGCATCTGGATAGAAAACTGTGATACTTCTCGCCTGAGGATCAACAACCCAAACTCGCAATACTCCTGCTTCTAAATAATCGGTTGCTTTCTCGGCTAATTGCCCAAAGGTTTGTCCTGGTGAGATAATTTCAATGGCTAACTCTGGAGGTACTGGACAAGCCTCATCTTCTACCACTTCTGAGGGCAGACGTTGAACAGAAATGTAGGTTAAATCAGGCACAGGTACCCAGTCTTGACCGTGACGTTGCAAGACTATTGCCCACTCTGGATTGACTTCACCCTTTTCCTGACACCACTGATCCAAAAGTGTATATAAAGCACCAGTTACCCTAGCATGAAAACGTTTAGGAGACATTTTCGGTACTGCAACCCCCTCAACTAATTCATAGGTTACATCGGTTGAAGGCATTGCCAGAAATTCTTCCAGGGTCAGTAGAGTTTTAGTTTTGAGTTGTGGCATTTTTCTAGGGACCCCGAGATAATTTATCTGGTGTCAGTGGCTTTAGTATATACTGATTGTCCAAAATAGTGCTACACATTTTAATCAACTAGCACACCCTATCACCCAATCACCTCTGGGGCTATCTCCTAGGCTTTGCAATGCTACGATAAAAGGCAAAAACAAGAAGTCGTAACCTTGTGTCTGTCTCTACTCAATCGAGGGGAAAAAACCTTGGACAGCCTTTAGCTGTACCAACTGAACCGGTCTGGCGCTTTAGGGTTGAACAATACCATCAGATGATTCGCTGGGGTATCCTGGGCGAAGATGACCCAGTGGAACTGCTGGAAGGGTGGCTAATTCCTAAAATGCCGAAAAATCCACCACATTGTGCCTCTACCAAACTGACTCGGAATACACTGGAAGCGATTATTCCAAACGGATGGTACGTAGATGCACAAGAACCAATTACTTTAGAAAATAGTGAGCCAGAACCAGATATCGTGATTGTTAAAGGCGATACTCGCGATTATCTTGACCGCCATCCTGGTGCTTCAGACCTAGCTTTAGTGGTTGAAATTGCCGACTCCACCCTAGAACGAGACCGAACCTTAAAGAAACGCATCTATGCTCGCGCAGGTATTTCAGTGTATTGGATTGTCAATCTGATCGACAAGCAACTCGAAGTTTATACCCAACCCATTGATCTAGCTACAACGCCAACCTATCAGCAACGTCAAGATTACAAACCCTCCGAACAACTGTCTGTTCTAATCGATGGCTCTCCTATTGGTTCCTTGACTGTGCAAGACCTGTTACCGTGACCTTTACGTGACTTTGACTGGAGTACGTTCGCGTAGCGTAGCCCTTTGGGCTAATCGCGTAGCGTGGCCTACGGCCAATCGCATATCCTATAGAATCTTAATATCAAAATCCCACAATAATCCACCACAAACTAATCCCTAAAACTATCGTACTCACATGGTGTGGTAATAACAAACTAAACGGTTGACGCCCTATCTTCTGAGTTAAGAACAGAGATAAAAGTACTCCTGAAATTAACGTAGTTCCCTGCAAGAACGCAATTACTGCTGGATGGGCGACCAACACAGGTAATCCTTCACCACTCAATCCAAAGGTGGCAAACATTACCGGTAAAATCCTTCCCCCTTCTCCTAAACCAAGCCGCCAATAATGAGCCAAATTACCAGCTAACACTAAAGGTAAATATCCATAAGCTAATTTTACAAAATAACTTGGCTTACGAGTTTCTTTTACCTGATAAAATCCTACCATTATTCCTTGAGCCAATAGTGGCACAATTGCTGGTAAACTCAACACTGTTACCGAGAGCAAACCATGAGTCCAAAACTGACTCATATCCCACCCTAACCCCATCGGTGACAACTTAAGCCTGTATGCCAATTGTCAAGGGGGTTGAGGAAAAAGGCTTGAAGAAAAACTCAGACTGACCCTTTTGTCGGTCAGGAAAAGGAGCAACAATAAGTTTGACCTTGGGTT
>NZ_JAAHHM010000055.1:0-44600 GCF_010692445.1 Moorena sp. SIO3E8
CTATAGAAAAACTACTGTGTCGTCGTTGTGAACGGCCATCTTCTTTTACTCTACCGATATATTTTTGAATTCCTTTTCGTGTCTTGATGCAATAGCGAGTGGGGGAAACCACGGCAGTCGCTCATGGGGGGAACCCCCAAGACCGCGCTGCCTCCCCAAGACCGCGCTGCATCGCTTTAATTTGCTGTCCTTGAATAGTAGCCGAAGTCTAGGCTATTGATATCAATAAAATTAGCGAAATCAACCGATCACCATAGACATTAGTGTCTTCGCGCGTTATCGCCTCCTGTTCTTGATGCAATAGCGAGTGGGGGAAACCACGGCAGTCGCTCATGGGGGAGACCCCCAAGACCGCGCTGCCTCCCCAAGACCGCGCTGCATCGCTTTTAAAATCTCTAAACATTGTCTTGATGCAATAGCGAGTGGGGGAAACCACGGCAGTCGCTCATGGGGGAGACCCCCAAGACCGCGCTGCCTCCCCAAGACCGCGCTGCATCGCTTCTTCAATGCCAAATCGTTTCTTATAAGCAGCAATCGCCAAGTCTAAGGAATTTAAATTTGTCATAATAAACCATCCTTCTTTGGAGATAAATCCGGAAATACTACGCTTCCATTTACAGGCAACGTTAAAAGGGCTAAATCCCTTGGTTTTAGTTATTTTTACTCCTTGAAGAAAGACTGACGTTCCTGGCACTAACCCAAGCTCTGATAACTCAATCCAAATTTTATTTTTGACTTCAATAAACTCATTTTTTTTGAGACGTAAACAAAAGTATACAGACTTTCCTGACAACCATTTCGCTAGCTTAACAGAACAAAAGTCTCTATCTCCCAATCGGCAAATTTTATAATCTTTAAAAAGGGGAATTATTGTTGATAGATGACTGCTCTGCTCTTTACTATTACTGCTGCCTAATTTTGGCATCAAAGTCAAGTATATTGGCAATGCTCTGTCTTGATGCAGTCGCTCATGGGGGGAACCCCCAAGACCGCGCTGCATCGCTTTTATCCCAAATCAGGCGAGTTACTAAAAGATTTATTTTCCCCCAATTCGTACGGTCAATTGCTATATAAACTAGTTCATCTGTTTCAAAGTATGTTTCTAGTAAACTAGCGATTAGAGGAAACCAAATAGTTTCAAATCTTAGAGTTGATCAAGACAAAAAACGCTGGATTCTTTTTCTTCTACTTTCAAACTTTATTCCAAGAGGTAAAGCATTTGCTAACTTTTCAATTGCTTTCTCTTTTGATTGATTGTACAAGCATCACTAAACTATTTAATAAAATAAAATTACGATACTTTAGTTGAATTTTTAGAGGCTTTTGATAGAATAAGGGTAACATTTGCAACAGATAGGTCTTATTGACAATAAAAGACCTATCTTTTTCTATCACAGATCGTTACACTCCTGACGTATCAATTGTTTCAAGCCATATCGTCGCCCCCCCAGCTCTCGTGCACCATAAATTAAGTCTTTGATCCAATTCTCAGCTTCTGCTATTTTTATTAATTCAAAAACAACCTCTTTTAAATTAGCTCCTCCAGAAATTGCGTTTAAATTTTTATTTAATTCAAACGATAGCATTTGCTCTAGGGATGATTTATCAGGAAAAGCCTTAATTAAAGCTTCTTGTAGTTGTTTTCGCTGCTGACCAGATAAATTCATATTATTCCAAGACTCACTTATCTTGTCTCTTGGGCTTCTAGCATCGCCAACTCCGTCTCAAAGTCAGCCATTCTTCGATCCAAGGTAATCTATTCAGTATAGTCAAAATAATTAGCGATCGCACCAACAACCACCTCAGTTGTTGAGTTATGGGAGAAGGAATGGATATATTTTGACTGCTATGTTATATTTATCCATGGTAATAATAACATAGAAATACAGAAGTTCAGAATTTGGCAGAACGCTGATTAAGGTTAACTGTCACATTACGAAACATTAGTGGTGTTTTTTTTACGCTTTCTAGATTTGCTGATACCGCAAATCAATTAACTGTTGTACAAACTTTTCGTTACTAACTATTACCAATCCCTTGACCTCCCAACCAACCCGTTGTCCAAGCACTCTGAAAATTAAATCCCCCGGTAATTCCATCAATATCGAGAATTTCCCCAGCAAAGTAAAGACCTGGACATTGGCGGCTTTCCATAGTCTTAAAATTCACCTCTTTGAGACTAACACCACCACAAGTAACAAACTCTTCCTTAAAAACCCCTTTACCTTGAATCAAATAGCGTCCTTGAGTCAGTTCTTGAACTAACTGATGTACGGTTTTTTTCGATAACTCAGCCCAACGGTTTTGTGCTCCTACTCCCACACTAGTGACTAAGCTCACCCAAAGGCGCTTTGGGATAGGAATGGGACAACTAGTAGTAATGAAGCGTCGAGGTAACTGGGATTTAACATCCAGGAGTAATTTACGCAATCGGTCTGGATTGTAATCAGGAAGCCAATTCACCAACAAGGGCATTTGATAATGGTGTTCATGCAACACTCTCGCCCCCCAAGCAGAAAGCTTGAGTACTGCTGGACCACTTAAACCCCAGTGGGTAATTAGCAATGGTCCCGTTTGTTCTTTCAAGGTTTTACCAGCATCGGGTAATTTGAGGCAGACCTGTTTAACACTCACCCCAGCTAAATCCTGTAAACGGGAGTCTGGGATATTAAAGGTGAATAGAGAGGGAACGGGGGTTTCGATGGTATGACCTAAGGCTTTTGCCCAACGGTAGCCTAGGGGATTGCTACCAGTAGCAATCAAAACGCGATCGCATTTTATAGTCTCACCATTCCTCAACCCAATTTCAAATCCTCCTGGGGTCTGGTGTGGGGTGTCAGGAGTCGGGTGTTGGGAAGATTGCCGAGAGATCCACTTAACCGGATTACTGGTGCGAATCTTCACCCCTGCCCTCTTAGCCACTTGTAAGAGACAATCAACAATAGTTTCCGAACTATCTGTAATGGGAAACATCCTGCCATCCGCTTCAGTTTTCAGCTCAACACCGTGAGCCCCAAACCAAGCAATGGTATCCTTCGGTTGAAAGCGGGTGTAAGCCCCTCGCAATGCTTTGCTTCCCCTCGGGTAAGCTTGGACCAATTGGGCTGGATCAAAACAAGAATGAGTAACATTACACCGTCCACCACCAGAGATGCGCACCTTCGATAATGGATGGCGTGAGGCTTCTAGCAGAGTGACATTGGTATGGGGATGAGTAGTTGCACAGGTAATTGCCCCAAAAAAACCAGCGGCTCCACCACCAATGACTACGACATTGAGATTTTGTGAATTATCCAAGGGAATCGGGAATTGGGAATCGGGAATCGGGAATCGGGAATCGGGAATCGGGAATCGGGAATCGGGAACAGGGAAAAAATCTTGTTTACCTTATTAATATGAGAACCGATAATTACCCTTAATAAAAATCTCCCCATCTCCCCATCTCCCCATCTCCCGATCTCCCCATCTCCCGATCTCCCCATCTCCCCACACTTCCCACACTTCCCACACTTCCCAATTAGGATCGTCCTGGCAAATAGTACTTAAAGTCCCTTGAGCCTTTATAGTCAGTGACATTAGCCAATTCTTCTAGAGTTTGGACACCAGGGAGCAATTCGCCATTAATTTGCCAAGTAGGATAGGATTTAATTCCAGCAGCGATACAAGCTTCTGTCTGAGCATTTTTGCCATCACGAGCACACTCTATATAATTTATTTGAGAGAATGCCTGTTTTCCAAACAGTTGCTTCTGCTCATAGCAGTGGGGACACCAGTAAGCTCCGTATTTCTTAGCACCAACCTCAGTCAAATGACGCGCCAGATCAATTTCCGATTGACCAGAGGTTGTGTTAACTTTCCAGCCACCAATCGCTGCGTTTGGCGCACCAGAGGCTGTGGGAATTGGACCACCATTGTCTGCTGATGTAGCCACGGATTCCCCAACATTAGCATAAACGCCTAAGGTACCTACCAAGGTGATCATGCCCACGATCAGACCGATAAAGAAAATTTGACCAATATCTTCCCAACTGCGACCCACAAGGGTTAGGACTAGCAGGCTAATGGCAAATAATGCTGAAGTGATGCAGTATATACAGAGTGCTTGGATCTCAAATGCCAGCAAGTACATCAAGTAGCTACTGAACACTGTCATAGCTGCTGCACCTGCCAACAGCAGTAACCAAGTCCAATTTTCTAGTTTTGAGCGAAGTCCTTTCTTTGGGTCTCCCTTTACTAACAAGGGAGCCAAGGCAAATGTAGCCATACTGGTGTATGCCAAGAAACCAAACAAGGTTAGTGGCAGACCAAATATACTAGCATAAGGGCTGGAAAGAACATCATTACAGCTGGAAGCATTAGCTGCACCCGCGCTGCAAACTGCAGTACCACCTGTCAGTTTAACCACAGTCAGATAAGCAGTTAACAGGGCACCCACGACAGCGATCGCAGCAATCAGCTGACGGGACCAACGATAAATCCAGGGGGCAGAACGCCGACGACTCACACTCATAATCTAGATTAATGAGGAATAGGGGTTGCTTGAAAGTTCTAACTATTACGTTATCAAGTCAAACAACCAATAGACAGAAACCAAGGTGACATACTGTTGAAAGTCAACCTTCAACCTTGGCCAATAGGCCACGCTACGCGAACAACCTGATAACCTTGGCCTATTGGCCACGCTACGCGAACAACCGGCCAACCTTCAACCTTCAACTGACCAACTTTCAAACAATTGGTTTTTCTTCTTGTTTAGCAGACACACTACTGCGTACTGCTTCGACAAATTGACTGACCCGAATCGGATCAATAGGTTGATCAATTTGTCCACGACGCTTGAGGGAACTAGAGACAATTACCCCATCAGCATATTGCATCAGGGTGGAGATATTTTCCCAATTAGCCCCACTGCCAATAAACACTGGTTTGCCCTTAGCCGCCGCCGATGCTAACACCAGGTCTTGGGGATTAGTAGGAGTACCGGTTCCCCAGCCAGAGAGAATCACACCATCAGCTAACCCCCGCTCTATGGTTTCTTGTACAGCTATGGTGATATTCGGTGACTCCAAAGGTTGTCCATGTTTGACTAGAACATCAGCAAGAATCTTAACATCACTACCCAGTGCCCGACGGTAGCGCAAGAGTGTATGAGCCTGTCCCTCAATTAACCCCTGGTCTGTTGCCATAATCCCAGTCAGAACATTAACGCGGATAAATTTAGCCCCTACACAAGTAGCAATTGCCAAAGCACTATGAGCATCATTGCGCAAAATATTGATCCCTATTGGTATAGGAACCAGGTTCATAAGTCGCTCGACTATGATCGTCATGGTACTTACTACTGCTGGATCGACCTGGTTTTTGGTAAATGGGGCGTCGAAAAAATTCTCAACAATCACCCCATCCACTCCACCAGAGCCTAAGGCGGTGACCTCTTGCTCGGCTCGGTCAATGACAGCTTGCAGGCTACCCCCCCAGCGCGGGGAAGTAGGGAGTGGCAGCAAATGCACAACTCCTATGATCGGATTCGGTGTCTGGAAAATTTGCTCTAAGTTCACAATCCTGGGATGTTTGGAAGCCCCATCTCATCAGGGAGCGGGGAGGAAAAGCTACAGATAGAGCGCCTCAGCGCCCCCTGTAGAAAACTTGGGAATTGAGAGTAGGGTCGGATGCCTTGTCTTGATGCAGTCGCTCATGGGGGAAACCCCCAAGACCGCGCTGCATCGCTTTCTGGCATCGGTCTACCACTGGCATTAATGGTAAAGCTATGGTGCTTACCTTTTTGATTAAACCTGGGATTTAGTTCGACCGGTTGCTAAAACCAGTCGCTCAAACCAATTGTATCGGTCAGTGCTATCCCCAAAGCAAGCACCTTAATTCCTGAAGACCATTTCTAGCGGTGGGACAGCGATGCAGCAAGGGAATAGGGGGTTTCCCCCACTCGCGCTTTGCATGGCTGACAAGGCCCGAGGTTCAACGCCCACACCCAACGCGCACCAAGAGATTGGTGGTAGGTTAACAGAGGTTAGCCCTAAAACGACTACATCTGTTTTTGATGCCTACTGATTTTGGCTCAAGGGTAAAGTAGGATTATATATAGTACCAGTAGATTGTACCTTTGTCCTGTCAACTTTCAGCTTTCTGACCGGAATTCGTGAACAGCCGAGATCAGCACTACTCAATTTAATCCCTGTAGGAGCTCAGCCCCCCGCTCCCCCATAGACCGAGGTGACCAACCCGGGTCAGTTGGAGTCATGATCTCCGCGATTCTCCTTTGGAGACACTACGTGAGGGATGCAGCGCGGTCATGGGGGAAACCCCCAAGACCGACTGCATCAAGAAACCCATGATTTTCTGTGAGGGATATTTTTAGATTTCCTCATATTTTTTTGAATATTTTAATAAAATTTAATTTAGAATGAGTGTATAGGTTTTCATAGTGAAATCAACATGGAACATCAGTACTAGTAGATTAGGAGAGCAGATATAGAAGTTGAGCACATCACTTACACACTAAGCTCAATCACACCAAGCTCAATCACACCAAGCTCAATCACACCAAGCTTAATCAATGGTGTAAGGTTCTGCTAAAGGGCAGTAGGTGATGTGACTAAGCGGTAGTAAATATAATAAGATGATTAATGAATGGGCAAAAAGCCAACTGTAGCAATATCTCACTTGGGCTGCGAGAAAAATCGCATTGATACCGAACATATGCTGGGTCTGCTGGTTCAGGCAGGATACCAGGTTGATGCCAATGACGAATTAGCTGACTATGTTATTGTAAATACCTGTAGTTTTATAGAAGAAGCGCGGCGAGAATCAGTCCGCACGCTGGTAGAACTGGCGGAAGCTGATCAAAAAATTGTGATCACCGGCTGTATGGCTCAACACTTCCAAAGCCAATTATTGGAAGAGTTGCCAGAGGCAGTGGCAGTGGTGGGCACCGGGGACTACCATAAAATAGTAGATGTAATCCAAAGAGTAGAAACAGGCGATCGCGTTCAAGAGGTTTCTACTGAACCAACCTACATTGCTGACGAAACAACGCCACGCTACCGAACAACTTCTGAAGGGGTGGCTTACCTGCGGGTGGCAGAAGGCTGTGATTACCGCTGTTCATTCTGTATCATTCCGCACCTCCGGGGAAAGCAGCGATCGCGTACCATAGAATCTATTGTTGCGGAAGCTGAGCAGTTGGCATCTCAAGGGGTTCAAGAGCTGATTTTAATTTCCCAAATTACCACCAACTATGGTTTAGACATATACGGCAAACCCAAACTAGCAGAACTGCTGAGAGCATTAGGTGAAGTAGACATCCCCTGGATTCGGATCCACTACGCCTATCCCACGGGTTTAACCCCATCCGTGATTAAAGCCATTCACGAAACTCATAATGTTCTTCCTTATCTCGATTTGCCTCTACAGCACTCCCATCCAGAAATCCTCCGCTCCATGAACCGTCCTTGGCAGGGACGAGTAAATGACGCTATAATCACGCAACTAAAAACTGCACTTCCTGATGCAGTGTTGCGAACCACCTTTATTGTCGGGTTTCCCGGCGAGACAGAGCAGCACTTTGAACACTTGCTGGAATTTGTCCAGCATCATGAATTTGACCATGTTGGAGTGTTTACCTTTTCTGCGGAGGAGGGAACAGCAGCATACAAATTGCCTAATCAGTTGCCCCAAGGGGTGATGGATGCCAGACGGGATGCCCTGATGGCAGTTCAACAACCGATTTCCTTGAAAAAAAATCAAAACTGTCTGGGCAAGATAGTTGATGTTCTCATAGAACAAGAAAATCCCTTAACGGGTGAATTTATTGGTCGCAGTGCCAGATTTGCCCCTGAGGTGGATGGATTGGTCTACGTTCAAGGTGATGCCTCTTTAGGAACCATAGTAACAGTAGAAATTACTGATTCTGATGTCTACGACTTGTATGGTTCTGTAGTACTACCTCCGTAAACAAGCCACAGGCTTTAACTAGGGGCTGGAATTAAAAACTCCACCACTAGGGGAAGTAATCTGGTCAATCCTGAACCAGACATAATCCTTGGTCTTTTAGATTATGGAGCTTTTCACAAGGCCTCTAGCCTTATCAAAAGCAGGTGTCTGTCGCCCATAGTAATGGCACACTAAAGCGCACACTAAACGGCAGCGTAAACGGCACACTTAAAAGACCTGCTTAGGGGGTAAAAACTAGCTGAGCGGTGCATCAATTCAGCTTTGAGGGTCAAATTTGGGATGATTTAACCCACCCCAATCCAACGGGCAATACCTAGCTAAGGAGCCACCCTCAACCTGACAACTGTGTCTAGGGCATTAACCATTGCGTCTGTAAGACGTGTTCTAGTGGGATGAACCTAATCTCAAGCTTTTAGACACACTAAATAGGTCGCAACAGACCCCAGCTGATGGTGAAGCGCGATGCAGCCCCGACCTGAGGGGGTTTAAGCCAAAGCGCGACTGCCTATGGGACAAGGTGCAACTTAGGAGTTGATGCCTATCAACAGGTGCGACCCGTGGCGAATTTAATTCGCCAACGGAAAGCGCACCTAACCAAATGGGTGGAAACTAAACCGCTTTCTACTCATCTAATCTCATCATAGGTTTGTCAAGGCAAAAACCATGGTGAGTAAAACCTGAAGGCTCACTGTCTTTATAGCCATGACAGTGTTTCCTCACACGTTCAACTACTAACTTTCTGACTTACCAGAAAAAAACCACAACTAACCAACGAAAAATCGAAAAATAACTTATGACCGTTTCTTTCCAAAGCCTGGGATTGTCTGAAGCTTGTGTAAGCCAACTCGAAAAAATCGGCTTCACTACACCTACTACTATCCAAGCCCAAGCTATTCCTGAACTGCTCAATGGCCATGATGTACTCGGTATGTCTCAAACCGGTACTGGCAAAACAGCAGCGTTTTCCCTACCAATGCTAGATCGCATTGACTTGGACAAGCGAACCGTACAAGCCTTAATTCTAACCCCAACCCGAGAGTTAGCGCAGCAAGTTAACCAAGCGATTCGGGACTTCAGTGAGGACCGTCGATTGCATATACTAACCGTCTGCGGTGGTCAGTCCATTGAGCGGCAAATTCGGATGCTGTACAAAGGCGCTCAGATTGTGGTAGGAACTCCCGGACGGGTGATTGACTTGCTAGACCGGGGAGACCTGAAGCTGGAAAACCTGAGCTGGGTGGTACTCGATGAAGCTGATGAAATGTTAAGCATGGGCTTTATCGATGATGTTAAGAAAATCCTGCAACAGACTCCCGAAGAGCGTCAGACTACTTGCTTCTCAGCAACTATGCCCCGGCCAATTCAGGACCTAGTCAGCAAGTTCCTGAAATCCCCCGTCACCGTTAAAGTTCAGCAATCGAAAGCAGCACCAGCGCGCATTGAACAGCGAGTTTACATGGTACCCCGTGGCTGCTCAAAAATCAGGGCTCTCCATCCGATTCTGGAACTGGAAGACCCAGAAGCTTCAATCATTTTTGTGCGAACACGAAAAGCTGCTGCTGAACTAACCAACCAATTACAAGCGGCTGGTCACAGTGTGGATGAGTACCACGGTGATTTGAGTCAGAGTCAGCGGGAGCGGTTATTGTATCGGTTCCGGAAAAATCAAGTGCGTTGGGTAGTAGCAACCGATATTGCTGCCCGTGGTCTAGATGTGGATCATCTGACCCATGTGATCAATTTTGACCTGCCGGATCAAGTAGAAAGCTATATTCACCGCATTGGTCGTACCGGTCGTGCTGGTAAGACAGGAACAGCAATTACCCTGATTCAACCTTTTGAACGCCGTAAACTCTACCAGATTGAGCGCAAGGTGCGGCAACGGTTGGAAGTTACCCGGATTCCGACCCGCTCACAAATTGAGGCCCGGCGCTTAGAAAGACTGCAGGCAGAGTTACGGGAAGCTTTATCAGGGGAACGGATGGCTTCTTTCTTGCCAGTTGTACGGGAGTTGGAAGAAGAATATGATGCTCATGCGATCGCAGCGGCAGCATTGCAGTTGTTCTATGACAAAACTCAACCCCCCATTAGTGACGATATCGAAGAACGAATGGTGGAACGTCCCAAACTGCGGCTTAACACAGACAAACGCCATCGGTCAGAAAAACCCAGAAAGCCTGTGATTCAGAATCAGTCAAGATAAGATAGACAAAGATGAAGTGTAAAGGATGAAGGCGTATTGGATGAAGTAGCAAAATATACCAGTTGCTGAGTAAGCAACAATAATCAATGGGAGGGTTGACAAATCATAACCTTCATGCTTCATACTTCATGCTTCATACTTCACACTTCACACTTGATACTTCACCCTGAATACTTCCCTAACCAAACGTGGCTTTAAGTCTGTCTGTTTCTACTTCACTCAACTGGCCTGGCTTAGTTGAGGCTTACCGTCCTTATTTGCCAGTCACTGACTCCACACCAGTGGTAACCTTACTCGAAGGTAACACTCCCCTAATTCCTGTGCCCACTATTGCCAAAATTATTGGCAGAGGAGTAAAGGTACTGGTGAAATATGACGGTCTCAATCCTACCGGTAGTTTTAAAGACCGGGGAATGACCATGGCGATTTCAAAAGCTAAGGAAGCAGGAGACCAGGCGGTAATCTGTGCTAGTACCGGAAATACCTCGGCATCAGCAGCAGCCTACGCTCGTCGGGGGGGAATGCGGGCATTTGTGATTGTTCCTGATGGTTATGTGGCTCTGGGGAAATTAGCCCAAGCGTTGGTATATGGAGCAACAGTAATAGCGATTAAGGGAAATTTTGATGACTGCTTGAAAATTGTCCAGGAAATGGCATCAAAGTATCCGGTGACCTTGGTCAATTCCCTCAATCCTTATCGCTTAGAAGGTCAAAAGACAGCTGCGTTTGAGATAGTGGACAACTTAGGTGATGCTCCTGATTGGCTGTGCATACCAGTGGGCAATGCTGGCAATATTTGTGCCTACTGGATGGGATTTTGCGAGTACCATCAGCAGGGGAAATGCGATCGCTTACCCCAAATGATGGGATTTCAAGCATCTGGAGCATCTCCGATTGTCGCTGGCAAAGTCCTAGAGCATCCCGAAACCATTGCAACGGCAATTCGGGTGGGCAACCCGGCTAGCTGGGAAAAAGCGATCGCAGCCCAAGAAGCTAGTAAAGGGGCATTTAATAGCGTTACCGATCAAGAAATTTTAGATGCCTATCGGTTATTGGCATCCCAAGAAGGAATTTTTTGTGAACCAGCTAGCGCTACATCAGTCGCTGGTTTGTTGAAAGTAAAAGACGAGGTACCCACAGGAGCAACCGTGGTTTGTGTACTGACAGGTAATGGTCTTAAAGATCCAGATACTGCAATCGCGCACAGCAAAAACCCATTGACAGAAGGGATTGAGCCCACAACTGCTGCTGTGGCAGAGGTGATGGGGTTAAAGCCGAAAGAGGCTTAAAGATGAGTGGTAACGTCAGTTGTTATGTTGTTCGCCTTTGGCGTTCCCGAAGGGTAGGTTAACCGGTTGAAGGTTAACCGGTTGAAGGTTGTTCGCGTAGCGTGGCCAATAGGCCAAGGTTCGTCGGTTGTTGGCGTAGCGTGGCCTATTGGCCAAGGTTCGATGGTCTTATAGCGCTACCTTTCTGTATCCCGACTCCCGACTCCCGACTCCCGACTCCCGACTCCCGACTCCCGACTCCCGACTCCCTATAACCCAGGACTAAAGTCCCTGATCCAATTGAGAGCTGCTATATAAAGTGGGATAATTTAATAGTGGAGTTCTCTCAAACCCAATTGGCAGTCGATTTAATCGACTTAATTCCTTATCAATGTGATTAATAAAGTATTTCATTTCTCTAGGATTCCCATCGATATCTTGGCCTGTCACCAAGTAGCTAGTTACCTCATTCTGTAGAGATGCATAGTTCAGGTATAACTGTTTGTTATTGACAATACTGTCCTCATACCGGAATAATCCCGGAATATTTCCAAACAGAATAGCTGATGCTGAAACCACTACGAAGATATTAATCACATAAGGGTGAGTACTATTCCAACCTGAACGAATAATAAAGAGTAAACAAATTCCTGCTACAATTGCTGTACCATAGGTCATTAACTTAGACATATAGTAATTGTTGTAGAAGAATGTCATCATTTTAAAATGCCTTTGGTCTCGCGCTTGGATTTCTTGGATTTGGTCACCAATTCTTTCTTGTTCAAGGGGAGCAGCATCAGGGATGGTTTCAGTATACGCAACTGTTTCTGTTGGAGGTAACAACCACTTTTGAGTTTGATAGTTACCTAAGGAATACAGAAAGATGACTCCTACAGTAATCAGTAAAACCAATACAGACGTTATGGCGATATGTCCAATCAGTGGCTTCGACCAAAATTTTGGCTCAGTTAAGCCTATTTTGTTAGTTTCGTTATTTTCGGTTTTGACAACGGTTTCAATGGTTTCATGATTATGAGTTTTTGTCGAATTTTCTTTATCGATGTCGATAGCTGAAGATTTATTGAACTCTAACATTAGCTTGACCTCCAAGGGGCGGACATTCGTTTTTTTATGAGGATTCGGTTTTTGATTCGGATATGGATTTAGCACCATCAACTTTAAAAGGGTATTCAATAAGTATTAATTTGTCAATTTCAGGCAAAGGCATAATGGTAATTAGTAATTAGTAATTAACAATTAATAATTAACAATGGACAATTGAATCATAACTAATCACTAATCACTAACGTAGAGGAAGCCGACCTACCAAATTCTTCTGGGGCATAGTTGAGGTGTGCTTGAGCAGGGGGCCATAAATAGGTTCCTGGTGTCACTGACCGCACCAGATAATGTAAATTATAGACACCAGCTTCCAATCGATCGGCATAAGCGACAATGCGATCGCGATGAATTTTCTGATAATCGATTTGCCAGCTATCCTGTTGAGCTTGGAAGTAAGGGGTAGCAGTTTGGAAACTAGTATCAACTGCTTCCAACCCAGCTGGTAAGAGATCTTCGATCACCACATGATCCACTGGATGATCGCTAATCACCTCAACACCAATATCAAACACTTGTCCCGCTGGTACTGTTAATGGCTCTTTGAGAGCATACAGTCCAATCTTTCGCAACACCTTTTCTTGATTAGCCGGACGTATGGTCTTGTTTACTCGTAATCCATTAAACCGACCAGCTTGATTGCCTTGTAAGCGATAACGATAGCTGGTTAAGTAGTGTAGAGTCCCTGCACCAGATTTTTTGACAATTAGGTCATGGCGACCTCGGGGTAACTTATCCATAGTAACCTGAATCGATTGACTAGGTTTCTGATACCCCTGGAATTGGGCTGAGCCAAGTTTTTTCCCGGCTAGTTGTACCGTTGCTCCAAAGCTGGGGGGTGTAGGCTGTAATCGACTATAGTCTACTAAGGCACTCAAGGCTTGGGCATTATCGTAGCTAGTTTGCCAAGTGCCGTCTCGCCGTAACTCTAATAACCCTTGTAATAGTTTACTGCGAACCTCGGCTGAGCTGTTTTGGGCAATAAATAAACGCAAGGCTTGAGCTTGTGCAGTAGTAGAAGAATCCAGCCAACGCCAGCTTTGTGGTAAGTTTATCCGAGCTGAACGCCCAGTTTGATAGATGCTTTCCTGAAACTGATTGACTAGAGTTTGGGCTTGGCTCCGCCACTGAGGAAACTGTAATAAGTAACGCGCTAATTTAATCTGAGTGACCCGGTCGAAGTTACTGCTCTGTTCATAAAGGTATCCTAGGAAGTCACTGCGGGTCTGACCGAGTTCTGCTAACCCCATCAGTGCTTCTAATCGCACCTTACTCTTACACACTACGCTCTTGCAATAATCATACTGACCAGGATTTGCCAATATTTTCTGCAAGTAGTTCTGGAGACGGCTCACCATCCCAGCATCTACTGATAATCCTGCTGCTTTCGCCCGAGCTAGAGCAGTAGCAGCATAGGGAGAGACGAAGGGGTCTGAGGATTTTTGTCCGGGCCATCTGGCAAAGCCACCATCTGGTCGCTGGAGTTTCTGTAACTGTTTGATAGCCTCAGTGCCTTGTTGGCTAGGGTTAAACTCAGCAAAGGTCTGACCATATTGTTTGCCGAGTATTTCCAAATTGGATGCGATCGCTAATTTACTTGCTACCGGTTCTAAGAAGGGTAAGTCTTCGTTATCCAAGACTTGCTTAGCCGGAGCAGTAATCTCAGGAATCAGAGTGCTAGCCAGGGAAATCTCTAACCCTCCGCTGTCAGGTACCACGTTACTAGCTATATTCACTGGGATTTTTACTTGAGTCCTGGTTACTCCCGATTCCACCACTTGCTCAGTAATGTCAACCGGTTTAACAGCTAAAGGTACTTCAAACCCATCCTGATTACCATTGAGCTTAGTCGTAAACTTGACTTTAGCTTTATCCAAGTTATTGGCTACCATCGGAAAACGATAACCACTGGTTCCGGTCTTGGCTGAGGTTTTTTGATTCAGCGTAGGCCCTTTACCATCATCAAACTGAACGGCACCGGTCAGTTGTCCATTAATCTGTAAATCTCCCGTTTGCCCAGTATTATTAATTAGCGATATACCAGCTTTAAAGCGATCGCCTGGACGAGCAAATTGAGGTAATACTGGATTAGCCATCAGCCGCTTGGTGGTGATAAAGGTAGCCTGGCCATTCCCAAAGTGTAGGTTTCCATCCGTTGCTACTGCCATCACCCGCCAAGTGGTTAAGTTATCTGGTAGTTTAAAGGTTACCCTTGCTTTACCATTGGCATCTGTTACCAGTGAACCATTGTAGTAGGCTAAGGGTTTGAATTCCGTGCGAATCCGAGTACTAGCTGCGCCAGAAGACTTTCCTCCACCATAGCCCCAGCCTTTTTCCATCATTCGCGTCGCTAGGCTTTCTAGCACCACCTTAGGACGGTTATCGCTGAAGCGAGTGGAAATATCTTGCTGAGCATACACGGTCTCTACTAAATCCGGTATTTGGTAGCCACTCAGTTGCAAGATAGCTTCATTGACAACCATCACGGTAAACTGTCCCTTTACTGGTTTACCCTTAGAATCTTGCAATGCTAATTCCACGGTTTGCTTAGCACCAGGTTCAATGGACTTAGACTGCAATGTCTCTGTTACCTTGAGATAGTTATCATCCAAGCTGGTATTAAAGGGAGCAAAACCAATCCGCACCAGATTTTCTACACTCCCTGGCTCAACTTGGGATAGGGGTTTGCCTTGGCGCACTACTACTGCTTCTACTGCTGCATTAGGTACCATCTCCGGAGTGACTTTGAACTTAATCTCTGGGGCACCCCCTTTAATTTTGACTACTTTGCGATAGAGGGTATTGTTCCGAACTACTGCGAAATACAATTCCCCTTGGGCATAGGGAGATTGAATCAAGGCTGTAGCTGTTTCCCCCGGTTTATAGCTATCCTTGTCTAGTTTGATATCCAGGCGAGAGTTATCATAGCGAGACCCCCAGTACACTGAGTTTCCACCGGTTGCCCAAATTTGTAAGTCTGTTGCTGCTAAGTGATTTTTAGCCTTAGCAAAATTAGCGCGAATTCGATAAGAACCGGATGAGGGAGGAGTGAGCTTAATGGATTTCGGACTACTACCGGAACGGACAGTTACCTCTTTCACGGTTTTGTATTCCACCTGATTCTTTTCTCGCTGACTCCCTGCCAAGACCTGGGTGACACTGCTGTATTTCATCTCTTGCAGTTCCAGGCGTACTGATTGTCCTTTGACCACTTTACCAGTGGGGTCAGTAACAATCACGTCTACAGGGAATGGTTTTCCGGCATCCGCCACCCAATCCCCTTTTAATCCAATTAGTTTATCGCTAGGTAAAGCTGTAAATGTTTTAGAATCGGATACCGACAGATTCGAGACATCGGTAACTTGGGAATCTACCCGGTAAGTCATGGGATAGGGCAGGTCTTTCGTCACCGGAATAGTTAGACTACTTTCCCCAGACTCACTTAAAGTTTGATTAGTTTGCAGGACATCACTGGTAACTTGCGGTCTTTCCTGTGGCCAAAACCACTGCTGACCAAAGGAAAACTCTTCCCATCCTTCTGGAGTAAAGTAGACGGGGGTGCGAGTGACATAATAGGCAACCTTACCCCCATCTACATTTGAACCAAACCAATAATTTCCTTGGACATTAGCGTCCACCTTCTCGCCCATGTTAGCAAATTTTTGAGCAAGGGTAAGGTCAACTTTAAAATTAGGAGGATTAAACTCAGCTACTCGGAAACCACCTGAAATTTCTTTCCCATTGCTTCCCCTGGCCTGAACGGTATAGAAACCTAGGGGTTGATTCTCTTTCAGGGGTAATTCTAGGGAGAAGGTACCAAATTCATTGGTTTTCTTAGTGCCTAAGTCTGTCTTTTTACCATTGGGTTCTACCAGCGTGACCTGATAAGATGCATTTTTGTCTTGGGTGAGGTTATCTTTTTCGAGATAATACGCTGCTGCGGTGAACCAAGCCTTTTCTCCTGGTTGGTAAAGCTGTCTGTCTGAGAAAATAGTCCCTCGGGATTTGGGTTTGCCATTGTCCCAGTCTGAATAAATCCCGTAGCCATAATACCCACTATATTCATTGGTTCGAGTAAATGCCCAGTCTTTGCCTTCTTTAGCTATTACCAGTAATTTCGGGCCTTTAGTGAAGCGCGTTGCCCCATTCATACATTGCCGTAGAGCCTGGCTGTTTAGGGCGATGGTGCCAGTTCTGTCAGTTTTTGCGATCGCACAGGGTTTTGGTGTGCCTCGATAGGAAGCATTCAGCTCAGACTTATATATCTCTACCGTTGCTGCTGCTGGTGAACCATCGGACAGATGATTCACTTGCACTAAACCGGAATCAGGAAACCATTGCGCAAACACTCCCAAATTGGTCAGCTGCACCATGCCATAAAAGGTTGGTTCCCACCACTTTTCGTTTCCATTCCCATCCTGATAGCGATTGGCTTTCCCTTGCACCCCATAGGCCAACATTCCCGTTGGACCTCCTAGTCGTTTCCTCAGGGAAACCGCGATATTAGTGGTTTTATTTTTCTTTCCCGCTACCCGGAAACGCTCCCATTGACTTGGGTTCGGTAATAAATCATTGCCCTTGCCACTCGGATAAGCAGAATCTTTATAGACCAAGTCAGTAGGTTGAACGATGCGATAAGCCGCTTTATACTCTGGTTGCGGTAAATTGACCGTAGAAATATTCAACTGTAGGGACTCGGAATTGCGTTTTAGGGTAGACGGAAAGATATGCAAATCCGAGGGAGCCCAGATATCCCCTGCTAAATCCCCTGTTTGGTATTTAAAGGTTACAGGTTCACCCAAGGTTTGCCCAAATTGGTCAGTGAGATTAGCACCCAGAGTAACGGTATAGGTAATTTCTGGTTCTAATGCCCAAGGATTAAGGTTAACGAATCGATTGCCATCATAAGCTTGCACCAATTTGGGAGCTTCCTTGGGAGCAGGCTCAACCGTAATATTCTCCATGGCGGAAGAGGCCAGCAAAGGATTATTAAATTCCAACTGAGCTGCCCCTTTCACAAACCGTCCATAAGCGCCTCCCGCCTCTGGCTGTCCGTAAAAGGTGATTTTCTTATAGGTCAAGGGGTCAAAGGTTTTGACTTGACTAACGAAAGCGGTTTCGGTAGGGATATTGCCGCGAGCGGGACCCACACCAGGGGCAAAGGCTAAGTTGTAATCGGTAGCTTTAGTGAGGGGTTGCTTAGGGGTGATCGTATAAATCCATTGCCGCAAGGAGGGGTTAAATTCCTGAGCGGGTTGCCTATACTCTGAGGAAACATCCTCTTGTTCTTTAAGAGCGACATCTAGCTTGACACTCTGAGTCTGACCTTTCGGTGTCATGGTCAAATGCTCCTTTACTGAAGCCAGATCCAATTGAGTATTGGAGGTAAACTCTAACTTAGGCTCCAGAGCAATTGGTTCTGGTTCCGCTTCTGGATTCCTCTGAGTTGCTGGCAAATTGGTTAACTGGATCGGGGCAGTATTGAATGTCCAGGCTAAGTCTTGTTCTAGACTATGATTGTTGAGGTCAGCTAATCCAGCTTTGATGGTAACTTGGACACGAGCGGCTAGAGGCAGAGCTTGGTCAGCTTGGAATCCTACCATCCGTGGGGTTAAGAAACGAAATTTCCCAGGGATAGGGGGTATGATTTCAAATTTCTGTAAGATTTCCCGCTGATTCGGACTTCCCAAGCGTTCAACGGGAATCAGGGGGTCTTTGAAGCGAATCCGAATTTGGGAAAGGGGCTCAGCCATGCCGATGGGACTAATTTGCTCAATCCACTCTGGGATTTGAGGCATCGGTAGGGGAGCAACTGCTGGTAAGGGTTGAAACCCTGACGTTAGTTTAGCGCTATCACAGCTTATTATTCCTAGGATGAGAGATAATCCCAGTAATAACCCTATGGCTGTTTTAATTACCCTACCCATGGCGTGCCTAGATTTTCCTCTTGGAGCTTCCATTTTTGATTAAAGCTCAGATTTTTGAATTTGGCAGGATTGTGCGAAGTTTCCTTAACTCCTGAGGGTAGGGCGGTTGTTGCAGTAACTTCCAGGACAAGTATTCCCTGGTAAATTTCGGCAGATATAGCGCTACGCGCAAGTGAGAAGTCAGAAGTCAGAAGTCAGAAGTAAGCTATGATTAAGTTTCGGAGTTTAGTAATGTCCTAATCTTAATGGGTAGTGCTATACTAGCAAAAGCGATAAGTGTATCCATCTTTTCGGTGTATTGCCGATATATCTTGACGCTTGCAACTTTTGTAGCCCTTGGTTCCTAACGGGGTAAATCCAAAGCTTCCTTTGCTTCTAGGGGTGACTTTGCCTATTCCTAGTTTTTGATGCTTGGCTATGTCCCCAGTGACCCAGCCTTTGATTGGTTTCAATGGGTTGTGTCTGATCGGGTAACCGTATTTGTTAAGTGCTGCTTTCTGTCTCCCTCCCTGTCCCTTGCAAGTAACCAACAGTGGCTGATAGGTTTTCAAGACCAAGGTCTCAATATCCCCAACACAAGCAGCATCAATCCAGTGTTGCTTAGGAAGACCTAGTTTAATCCGGTTATACTTGGTCTGCGCTCCTGTTCCAGTAACTACAAGCAAGATATTCTGGAGTACTTTAACTAACTTGTTACGAGTTGTATTTACCGCTGCTGCATCCAATAATGGTTGCTTGGCTTTAGTTTTGATTTTTTGGAGTAAACTTGGCTTATTTTTTAGGAATTCCTCTATGGGCTTGTTTCCTTTCCGTTGATTGCATTTTTCGCAAGCTAAGCAAAGATTACTGACTCGATTACTTCCGCCCAATGACTTTGGTTGAATGTGTTCGATTTGCAGTGGAACGGATTGTTTGCCGCAGTAAGTGCATTCCCTTCTCCATTTCTCTAGCAAGTACTCTCTAACTTCATAACCAGCTAGCTCTCCTTGCTGGTACTCAACACCACTGATTTCAGGTTTCTGCATTTTTTGAGTGTCAAACTTAACTCTTTCAACCCAAATTTCATTAATCGGGCAAAACTTGGTTAATCGCTTTACCCACGTTTCAATCGTCGAAACCCTGTGTTCTAAGCTGGGTGGAAGCCAACCCTCTGAACGTTTGCGATTAAGAAATCGTGGCTTTCTGTAACGGGTGTGACGATTACGTCGGCCACGTCTTACCGCCTTTCTAGACTCTAATTTTTTCTTTATAAACCCTCCTCTGTGTTCTAACTCCATTCCCCAAATGACTTGGTTGTTTTGAACTAAAGCAAATCCAGTTACCTTGCTGCCGGGATCTATCTTGATCTGACCTGGCGAGATAGTTGGATTGCTAATCGCCGTTTTCAAGATGATTGTAAATGGATACATTCTAAAAACGGCAGCTTTACCTTTATCTAATAGTCGGCGAGCTTTCCTTGGGTGAATGGGATTCAATGGTTGTTTATTTGCGTCAATGACAAATACGTAATTCTGCATGATTAGTGCGTCTCAATTCGGTAAAGTGTTCCGGACTTCGTCCCGCTACGCGAACGACAAAGTTGGAATGGCTTGTTGGGCTAATCACACATTTCGCCTTCACCTTAATGATTAGCGACAGAGCCAAGAGCTGGAGTTCACTCTTGGGTGTCATAACCAAACCAACGTAGAAAACTAAGTCTGCATCCTAGCTGGCAATTTCCAGGAATTACCGGGAATTGCCTAGGCTTTAACTAGGATAACTGTCATCAAAAAAGATTGAAAGCTTCTCAGTAAATTTTTTTTCACTATTCTATGATTGAGATTACTTTCAAGACTTTACGTGAATTTGTCCAATTTATCAACCCATTTATATACTTCATGTGTAGTATATAACTACCACCTAATCCGTAATAAAATTACATATTTATTTTTATAAATAATCATTGTTTCCTTGTTTAATTTGTGGTAGTTGTCTGATTTATCGGGATTTAACTAGAGGGGAAAACTAAAGTTGCCAGCAAATATCCCCTCTTTTAGAGGTTTTTTATTGGTTAAGTCCCGATATTCCCAAACTAATCAATTCCCAAACTAATAGATTCCAAAAAAACCATCAATCCCTCTCCCTATCCCTCACATCCGTTAAGCCATCCCTTGCCAACAACACCTTATTTCAAGTGTTGGGAGTAATCTTCAGAAGATTCAGGGTTCAACTCCCAGCGGAGGTGATCGCGAACCTCTAACTTGTCCCGAGTTTGGACAGCTTCACCATCAACTGAAGAAATTCCCATGGACTCCAGCAAGTCTTCAGTTACATTTTGGTCAGGAGTGGGCGTTTCTCCTCCAACTGCTTCTTCACCCACCACTGCAGCCTGATACCAATTATCATAAATATCGCCACCGGTGACATTGCCGCCGGATAGTTTGCTAGTTCTCAACTTCTCCAAGGTGCGTCCCATCCCAGTGTCACGGTCAACCACACCCTCAAAAATCCGGTCAGGGTCTTCTATTCCAGTCAGGTCTGCAAACAACACTTCTTCTGTATTACGGTTGTCAGTATACCCTTCCTCTCGTTTCAGCATTTCATAAGAGTTGACTACATCGTTGTTCTTGTAATCTTTCATAATCGTTACTCCTGATTAGTGTCATTGTTTGATTCATAACTAGTCTCCTTCTACTTAAATTGTACTGCTAAAATAACTATAATTCCAAAGCACTCTCCCTATGACCATCACTCCCATAACCCCACCAGCAGAACGAATCCAACTCTCTGGTATCAGTTGGCAAACCTATGAAACATTACTTAATGAATTGGAAAACCATCGCGGCTTACGCCTTACCTACAATCGTGGCAACCTAGAAATTATGGCTCCTTCCCCTGAACATGAACTTTATAAAAAAGTGATGGGTCGCTTTGTTGAAACCCTAGCTGAAGAATTGAAAATTAGGATTTATCCTTTAGGTTCAACTACCTTTAAACGTCCAGAAATTAGTGGAGCCGAACCTGATGAATGTTTCTACATTAACAACATAGATGGTGTTAAAGGGAAAAAAAGGCTTGGCCCAGAAGACCCAGGGCCAGATTTAGTTGTTGAAATTGATATTACCAGACCTTCAGATGACCGCTTTGATATCTATTCAAATCTAGGTGTACCTGAAGTCTGGATTTATGATGGTAAATATTTCACCATTAAGCAGCTACAAAATCAAGAATACGTTGTTGTAAATCAGAGTATATACTTTACGAATTTACCACTTTCTGAAATTGCCCAATTTTTAGAACAAGCTGAAACCATGGACTATTTAGAATTGGTGAAAGCTTTTCGGAGTTGGGTGAGAAGCAAAATTTAGCAATAACGGTTAGTATGAGCAGTATAGCAAAAGGAGCAGGGAGTAGGGAGTAGGCAGCAAAAATGATCACAATTCCTCCACGGATGTCTATATTATGCGATCGCTCTTTTTTAATACAGATAAATTATCCGTCGAATTACCAGTTATGTAGATTATGCGATCGCTTTTTTTTAATACACAGAAATGGTAATGTTTCAAGAACTAATTTCTGATGGTTCACCTGCAAAATTATAAAAAATTGCTCCTCTTTGAATTAGCTCAAGCTTGAGGGATTCATCAATTCCTACAATATATGTGAATCGGGCATTTTTCAATTCAGCACCACTGAGGTTGGCACCACTGAGGTCGGCACCATTAAGGTTAGCACCACTGAGGTTAGCACCACTGAGGTTAGTACCACTGAGGTTGGCACCAGACACCCTCATCGGATTCAGGAAGGCACCACTAAGGTTAACACCACTGAGATTGGAATCACTAAGGTTGGTAGCACTGAGCTCAGCACCCCTAAGGTTGGCACCAATCAGGTTGGCACCAATCAGGTTGGCACCAATCAAGTTTGCACCACTGAGGTTAGCACCAATCAAGTTTGCACCACTGAGGTTAGCACCGATCAAGTTTGCACCACTGAGGTTAGCACCACTAAGATTGGCAGCAATCAGGTTAGCACGAATCAAGTTAGCACCACTGAGGTCCGCATCACTCAGCTTAGGACGAATCAAGTCCGCACCACTCAAGTCGGCACCACTCAGGTCGGCACGAATCAGATTAGCACCACTGAGCTTCGTATTACTGAGGTCCGTATCACTGAGGTCCGCACCCCTCAAGTCTCGACCCACAGCTCCACTGCTGGCAATCTCTTGCACTAGACACCATTTATGATCAAGCTTGCTATTGTCTTCATCATCTGACCTTTCGTTCAAAATTTGAATCTCTTTAATAGGAAAACCGCTTAATTCTTTTAGGTCTTCTGATTTTATCCGAGCTTCAAGCCGTTCGATAGCTTCTTGAGACCCCTGTAGGATTAAGCTGCTTGGTTTAATATTAATAATGTTGATCGTGTATCCTGAAGATTCTTGTAAAATAGATTCAATCAGTTTTGAAGGTTGAACTGAATTTATATCTCCTTCTAATACAAGAACAGCTTTGATTGTTTCACTGTGTCTCTCGATTACAGTCTCTTTTTGGCTCAGGGATTGACTTGGCTCCACACCCTTCACCAGCTCTGAGCTACTGCCATCATTTTTGTTTAGCTGTTCTGATGCTTGTTCTTCTGCTATTCCCGCAATTTCTTTCCAGTCTAGGGTCAATCCCTCACATATCCGTTTAAATAAATCAAGCTGAATTGGCTCTGATTTAAAAAACTTGGTAACTGTATAGCGACTTATCCCTTGTGACTTAGGGAAGTTACTTTTTAACTCAAACCCTAGCTTATCCAAAGCTTTTTTAGCTGTTTCAATACCTTGTGAAGAAGCGGCAATAGTTAGTTTTTTAGTTTTCTTACCCTGGCTAAAATCTGTCATAGTCTTGCTGATTTAGCATAACTATAGCATTTTCATTTGAGATGTAAATATAAGATTGATGGGAACAGGGAACAGGGAATAGGGAACAGGGAGCAGGGAGCAGGGAGCAGGGAGCAGGGAGCAGGGAATAGGGAACTTCGGAACAGGGAACAGCCAATAGTAAAACAATTCTGTGTACCTCATGAGTCCTATAAACGCTATAACTTCAATCATTATTACATAGTTTACCTGCTCCAATCATTTTTTTTTACTATCTCTAACCCCTCCCAATAAAAAATTATAAAAACCCTTGACAAATTAAATTATAATCATTATAATAATAATTGCCAAACCACAATGAGTTTAAGTTCTGACTTATGTCAAAATACTCTAACCAAAACCTCAAGAAACAACCTGTTGAGCACACTCTAAAAGGTCCTCGTCAAGCCGTAATCCATAGTATGCAAAGGTTTTATTCCCTAGGCTATGGGGAGATTGCCGACTGGAGCCCTTTGGAACCTACTGAAACTCCAGGGGAAGTGAGGACAACCATGATGAAGTATTGGCTGTTGCCATAACACCTTGTCTTGATGCAATAGCGAGTGGGGGAAACCCCCAAGACCGCGCTGCATCGCTAAATTTCTGGGGGGGCTTCCCCCCAGAGCCTTGGCTCCGGTCTGGTCCCGTAGGGTGGCCGAAAGACCAAGGTCAATCAAATAAGATCACATCAGTTTCGGTTTGGGAACTCAGTGACATAAGTCATTTAAATAGCCGTGGATAGTATTTCTACGGCTATTTTTTTGGCGTTGCTGATTCTGGGTATGGTTTTGCCCCCCTAGCCCCCCAATTTTGGGGGGAAAAAGACTTTCAAAGTCCCCCAAAGTTGGGGGATTTAGGGGGCTTGACCACAACCAGATGATCATGCATTCATTCCTTGATTCAGCAACGCCATTTTTTTTGGTGAGCTCGCCCCTAACGCAGCCTACCGCACTTTTTTACAAATATGAGATGCACCCACGCGAACAACCTTATACCTTAAACCTTGGCCTTTAGACACGCGTGCGCGTTCAACCTGCAACCTTAAACCTTAAACCTTAAACCTTAAACCTGCAACCTTAAACCTTAAACCTTAAACCTTAAATCTTACTAACCTTAAATAATCAAATATACCAATCCTAAATGAATTGTGAGAATTTTTGTTCTCTTTTCCCTACTCCCGTCTTGATGCAATAGCGAGTGGGGGAAACCCCCAAGACCGCGCTGCATCGCTACTCCCTACTCCCTACTCCCTGTTCCCTGTTCCCTGTTCCCTGTTCCCTGTTCCCTTTGGTATATGTACCAATTTGGCATAACAAAATCAGCTGATACCCTTAAACTACAATTAGTCTAAATATAGCCCTGATCATAGTTATGAGGTACAGTAAATTTTCTTACCCCTACTCCCTACTCCCTACTCCCTGCTCCCTCAACCTACTCTACCGAGCTGATAGCTGATAGCGAAAAACTGATCACTAACTCATGAATGATTCCAAAAACGCCATCGATATATTTGCAGGGGCAGGTGGCCTTTCTCTGGGTTTCCATATGGCTGGGTGGCAGATCACCACAGCAATAGAAATTGATAAATCTGCTGTTTCCACTTATCGAGAAAACTTTCCTAGCGCTAATGTTATTCACTCGGATATTCGAGCTATAGACTTTACTCAATTTCAAGGGATTGACCTTGTAGTAGGGTCACCGCCTTGTCAACCTTTTTCTGTCCGAAACAAACACCCAAGTAAACAGTTATCCGAAGCCAAAAATAAAGATTTAGTTCCAGAATTTATCCGAGCAGTTAGGGAGATTCGACCCAAGGCATTTTTAATGGAAACTATGCGTGGGTTGCAAAGCTCTAAAAATTTTCACTATTATCAATGGATTATTCAGCAGTTTAAAGCCCTGGATTATTCAGTTTATGTAGACCTTTTAGAAGCAGCATCCTATGGAATTCCCCAGTATCGTGAACGTCTATTTTTGGTCGGTTTAGCCACAAAAACCGATTTTACGTTTCCCCTGAAAACCCATGGTTTAGGGACATCTAATTCCTATATTTCATCAGGTTCAGCCTTAACTGATGTTCCAGACTATGAGCCGAATAGCACTAACGTTTCCTATGCCAATAAACCCGTTATTCGTCCTACCCCTTGGACAGGAACCCTAGTCAAGGGTGGGGGAAAACCCATCAATTTCGATGCACCAAGTCCTACCATTACCGCTACTATGGGAGGTTACCGAACCCACATTATTGACCCTGAAGGTGTTTTACTGGTGTATCATCGTCATTTAATGAATGGGGGAAAGCCGAGATCAGGAACAATTGAAGGGGTAAGACGGCTGACGGTACGGGAATCAGCTAGACTCCAATCCTTTCCTGATCATTTTGTATTCAAAGGTTCTAAAACATCACGATACAGACAAGTTGGTAATGCTGTACCACCACGGTTAGCCAAAGCAGTTGGAGAAGCAATCCATCAAGCAATCTTCCCCTCTGAGGTATCAACGACAAAAGACTTTCAATCCTATTTTGATCAGCTTTGCGACACATTGCATCTGCGGCTGTAGGTAAGCTATCAGCTTATGCGCTACGCGCACGCTACGCGAACAGCTATCAGCTATCAGGGGCTTTAACTGCACGGGGTCAGATTAGTAAAAGGAGCAGGAATTTTCAACCAGCCGTACTAGCCCGTAAGCTTGTTTACTACCGACTGTTGATTAGCTGACGGCTGACAGCTTTGTGGCACAGGCTTCTAGCCTCTGACGTAAAAGAGATTAAACAAATCCTTACCTCTTTTATTCAAAACGTTTGCTCCTCAAGTAGTGTGGCCATTTGCGTAGCGTGGCCTTTGGCCAAAGCCATTGGCTGATAGCTGATAGCTGATAGCTGATAGCTTACACGTTTTTTGTTAAGTTAAATTATTAAGTATTGAGTTTTTACGTATTATTATTAATATTTTTTTAGAAGCAAGCCTAACATTCCCCTTGATGGCAACAGGAATCCCATAAACAGCAGAAGATCTAAAGGCAGTACCAAAAAATTTAATGTTTTTTTAAAAATTACTCTAGACCTAATCCTTGACTTACTGGGATATACTAGGAAATACTAGGTAGTCATAGGTAAGTTCCGTTAAAGATTCACAAGGGAAAAACTAAATAGTATTAGAAATAGTATTTGGAATGATATTGGTAATCAAAGAGACTTCCTTACAGAGGTCGTATAACTGTTGATAATCCTGGATTAAGGTCGGAGAATTATGGTAGGAATAGATTTACCAGCACAACAAACCAAATTGGATCATGAACCGATTCATGTGATTGGTCAAATACAGCCTCATGGGGGACTCTTGGTACTGGAAGAGCCTGAGCTGAAAATCTTACAAGTTAGCAACAATACCTCTAGGGTTTTGGGAATCCCTGCCGAAGCCATGCTAGAAAAAACCCTAGAAGATGTACTTGACCCATTCCAAGTGGAGAGAATTAAAGCTGGGTTATCTGAGGAAAATCTAGACCTGATCAATCCTACTAAAATTTGGGCGAGGAAAAAGGGCGATGATTATGCAGTATTTGATGGTGTATTTCATCGTAACTCAGATGGATGTCTGATTCTGGAATTAGAACCAGCAGTTTCCCGGGAGACTATCCCATTTTTAAGCTTTTATCATCTAGCAAGAGCCTCCATTAACCAGCTCCAACAAACTTCAAATCTTCGGGATTTTTGTCAAATCATCGTCAAAGAGGTGCGAAAGGTCACTGGGTTTGACCGGGTGATGCTATATAAATTTGAAGATGATGACCATGGAGCCGTTATTGCGGAAGAAAAACTAGACAGTCTGGAATCTTACCTAGGCTTACACTATCCAGAATCGGATATTCCTAAACCAGCCAGACGATTATTCTGTTCCAATTGGATCCGCTTAATTCCAGATGCAAATTCCCAACCTGTTGAAATTTTTCCTACCGATAATCCCATCACAAATCGCCCCCTTGATTTAACATTATCGATTCTCAGAAGTGCTTCTCCCTGTCATATCAAGTACCTCCACAATATGGGAGTTGGGGCGTCTTTGACGATTTCACTAATTAAAGATAAAAAACTCTGGGGACTTATTGCTTGTCATCATCAAACCCCTAAGTATGTATCCTATGAGTTGCGCAAAGCTTGCGAATTTTTAGGACGAGTGATATTCTCAGAAATTTCAGCCCGAGAAGAGACGGAAGACTATGACTATCAGATGAAGTTGTCCTATACTCAATCAATATTGATTGAGTATATGTCCCAAGAAGAAAACTTTATTGATGGCTTAGTTAAGCATGACCCTAATTTACTGGACTTGACTAATGCTCAAGGTGCAGCAATTTGTTTTGGGGATAATTTTACGGTTATTGGTGAAACCCCTAGTGAAGAAGACCTGAAGTTTTTGGTGCAATGGCTGAAACAGAATGTTAATGAAGAGGTTTTCTATACTGATTCCCTGCCTCGCCTTTATCCTGATGCACAACGGTTTAAAGATATTGGTAGTGGCTTGCTAGCCATCCCAATTTCCAAGAGAAACTATGTGCTGTGGTTCCGACCAGAGGTGATTCAAACTGTTAATTGGGGGGGTGACCCCAATAAAGCCTTTGAAACAACCCACACAGAGGGGACTTTGCAACTGTCGCCCCGTAAATCCTTTGAACTGTGGAAAGAAACCGTTCGCTTAACCTCTTTACCCTGGAAACAGGTGGAAATTAAGACAGCACTGGAACTGAGGAAAGCACTGATTAATATTGTCCTGCGTCAAGCTGATGAATTGGCTCAATTGGCTCAGGATCTAGAACGTTCCAATGCTGAACTGAAAAAGTTTGCTTATGTGGCATCCCATGACCTACAAGAACCCCTCAATCAAGTGGCCAATTATGTGCAGCTTTTAGAAATGCGCTATAATGATAAGCTTGACGAAGATGCCAGCGAGTTTATTACCTTTGCGGTTGAGGGAGTCAGCCTCATGCAAACCCTGATTGATGATGTGTTGGCTTACTCGAAAGTCGATTTGCAGGGCATTGAGTTTAAACTGACGGAAGTGGAGACGGCCTTAGACCATGCTCTGGCGAATTTGCGGGGACGCATCCGTGAAACTGGGGCAGTGATTACCCATGACCCCTTCCCAACAGTCATGGCTGATAGCACTCAGTTGATGCAACTGTTCCAGAATTTAATTGGTAATGCGATCAAGTTCCGCAGTGAACAGCCGCCGGAAATCCATGTGGGGGCAAAACGACTGGAGGATGCATGGCTATTTTCAGTGCAGGATAATGGCATTGGGATTGAACCGCAGTTTAGCGATCGCATTTTCGTGATCTTCCAACGTCTGCACACCCGGGATGAGTATCCTGGCACAGGTATGGGTTTGGCTATCTGTAAAAAGATTCTGGAGTGCCACCGGGGCAAAATTTGGGTAGAGTCAGAACTAGGTCACGGTGCCACCTTCTATTTTACAATTCCAGTAAGGGGACGCGAGCGTGAGCGTAGAAACGGACGAAAGACACAAAATCATATTTTTGGTTGAAGACAATAAAGCCGATATTCGCTTAATCCAAGAAGCGTTAAAAAATAGCTCGGTACCCCACCAGGTAGTAACGGTCAGAAATGGCATGGACGCTATGGCTTACTTACACCAAGAAGGAGAGTATGCTGATGCCGTCCGTCCAGACCTGATCGTGCTAGATTTAAACTTGCCAAAAAAGGATGGTCGAGAGGTGCTCGCAGAGATTAAGGCTGACCCTAATCTCAAACGGATTCCTGTGGTGGTATTAACTACCTCAAGAAATCAGGATGACATTTTCCAGAGTTACGACTTGCATGTGAATTGCTATATCACCAAATCCCGCAATCTTAGCGAATTATTCAAAATCGTCAAAGGAATTGAAGACTTTTGGCTCTCGACTGTCACCCTGCCATCACAATAAAGGGATTAGGGATTAGGGATTAGCCATAAACTATGAGACACTAAGGATTAGACATCAGGGTTGACTAACACAAAATCAGGAAACCAATGAGGATTCTCTATCAAAGGAGAAATCCAGACCAATAAGCCCAAAGAAGAAATACTCAAAGGTAATGCCTGAAGGCTCAGTAAAAATCTTGTTAATTGAGGACAACCTGGCAGAAGCCAGATTGTTACAAGAGTTTTTGAAAGAAGCTCAGTTCAGGCAGTTTAGTCTAGTTCATGTCAAGCGGTTGCGAGATGGACTCCAGGAAATTGCTCAGGCTAGAGCCATCTCAAGTCCCTACGATGTGATCTTGTTAGATCTGACTCTACCGGACAGCCACGGACTAGCATCCCTCGGACCCTTGATCAAGCAAGCGCCTAGTTTACCGATTGTAGTGCTAACCAATACCAATGATGATGAATTAGCCATTGAGGCAGTTCGTCAAGGAGCACAAGATTATCTAGTCAAGCGGCAAGTCAAGGGAAAAATGCTGGTTCGTTCCTTGCGCTATGCTATTGAACGTAAGCAGGCAGCAGTTGCATTACGACAAGAAAATCAAGCCCTAGAAAGTCAGGTTCAGGAACAAACCGCTGAGTTGGTTAGAGCCAAAGAAGTCAATCAGCGCAAAGCCGAATTTGTTTCCATGCTCTCTCACGACTTTCGTAATCCCTTAAATACAATTCTCCTTTGTTCTGGATTGCTCCAAGACAAAGAGGAACAATTACCTAAAGAGAAAAAACTGGTTCATTTGCGGCTAATTCGCTCGGCCATCAAAAACATGGCCGAGTTATTGGATGAGGTTTCATTAATCAGTAAAGCTGATTCCGGCAAACTCCTGTGTCAACCTACTCGGTTGGATTTGAAACGGTTTTGTCACCAATTAGTAGAAGAGTTACAAATCAGTACCAACAAGAACCATCAGCTAGTTTTTACCAGTCAAGGGGAATTGAAGGAAGCCCTATGGGATGAACGATTGCTGCGACACATTTTTAGCAATTTGCTCACTAACGCTATTAAGTACTCACCCACAGGGGGAACAGTTCAGTTTGAACTGATTGCTCAAACAGAATGTGTTATGTTTCGCATTCAAGACCAGGGGATGGGCATTCCCCCAGAAGAGCAACCGCAACTGTTTGAGCCTTTCCATCGTGCTAGCAATGTTGGCACAATTCCTGGTAGTGGCTTAGGGCTAGCTATTGTTAAACAGTGTTTGGAAGCTCATGGTGGTGAGATTTCTGTCAAGAGTCAGTTGGGAGAGGGTACTACATTTACCGTTAGGTTACCGTATTAGGTTTTAGGGAATTGAGAATTAAGAATTAAGAATTGAGCATTAAGAATTGAGAATTGAGAATTAAGAATTGAGAATTGAGAATTAAGAATTAAGAATTAAGAATTAAGAATTAAGAATTAAGAATTAAGAATTAAGAATTAAGAATTAAGAATTAAGAATTAAGAATTAAGAATTAAGAATTAAGAATTAAGAATTAAGAATTAAGAATTAAGAATTAAGAATTAAGAATTAAGAATTGAGAATTAAGAATTGAGAATTAAGAATTAAGAATTGAGAATTAAGAATTAAGAATTGAGAATTAAGATGCGTTCGCGTAGCGTGGCCGTAGGCCAATCGCAAAGGTAATCATTCAGGTATCAGTATTCAGCTATCAGCATTCACTTCATATCTGAATACTGACCAATCTCAATCAATCTCCCCATCCTTGACATCTGTTACGGCATCCGTTAACAATCAGATATAGCAATGCAAGCAATGGTGTTGATAAATTCAAGTGACGAAGCGATGCAGCGCTATGTCACAAGCGCGCATCATTCCCTGTTCCCTATTCCCTGTTCCCTATTCCCTGGGCGCAGGGCTATAACTTTTCTGTTACCGAAACATCCGCTTGGCAATTTCGGAAGCAATTTGTTGACCTAGGCGTTGAGTTTCCTGCTTTAACAAAAGTTCCAGCATCTTCGGTACCGATTCTAGGTCAAACCTAGAGGATTCAATAATCATAGCCCCAATCTTTTGCATCCGCTCCAGGTTAGGAGACTCTAATTTTCCAGTTACATTAACCGCCAAGCCCACCGATGCAGTTATCTGCCCAAGAGTCCTGTATGAGAGATTCTCTAAACTGGTAACCATCTCTTCAACCAGAGCATTACGCAATATACTCCCTTGCTCGGAGTAGAGAAATTCTAACCCCTGGTGTAGGAGCGCACTAATATCAAACTTCCTACTTGTGCGCACCTGACCTAATAACTCCTCCAAAACATGCCATTGAATTCCACCATCTTGATACACAATTTCCTGTAAACAAGTCCTTAATTGGGGGGATGAATCCGTCAACAGCCGTTGGGCAACATAGGGATAAGTTTCATTGAAGGGCTGAAAATTGGGATTGAGCTTAATCGCTATCCCTTCTAAAGTAGCGGCACTGCGGAAAATCAGGAGGTAGTAAGTGGGTAATTTAAATGGATATTTATAAAGCAAGGGGGATAGCTTCCGAATAATACGATTAAAGCCGAATGTTGACACAGTAGCTTCCATCACCCCGCCAAAAATATCAGTTAGTTCAGGAATCAGCGAGGTCACATCTGTCTCCGGTGGCAAAAAGTCCAGCTTCACATAGTCTTGTGCTAGACCTTCAAAATCACCAATAACAATATGGACAACCGATTCCAGTAAGCGATACCGATAAGACGGTTCTACTGAACTCATCATGCCAAAGTCAAGATAAGCCAATTTCCCATCAGGGGTAGCCAATAAATTGCCAGGGTGAGGGTCAGCATGGAAGTAACCTTCTTCTAAAAGTTGCCGCAAGCAACACTGAAATCCTACATCAATCAGGGTATTCGGGTCTAATCCCTGGGCTTTAATGGTTTCTAGTTCCGTCAATTTAGTCCCAGTGATCCACTCCATGGTTAACACCCGCCGCCCCGAGTATTGCCAATATATACGTGGTACAGCGATATTGTTAATGTCACCGTAAAGTTGGGCAAATCGTTCCGCATTGCGACCTTCCTGGGTATAGTCCATTTCTTCAAACAAGCGAATAGCTAGTTCGTCGATAAGTGCTACTAGGTCGCTGTGAACAAAGGAGATTGATTCTTGCGCCCATGCTGCTATTTTCCGCAAGATATAGATATCTAGGGAAATACACTCCACCAGACCAGGGCGTTGCACTTTTACTGCTACGATTTCACCAGTTTTGAGTGTCCCTTTGTACACTTGTCCTAGGGAAGCAGCAGCTACGGGTTTGTCGCTCAGTGAGCCATAGATGTTGTTATAGTTATCGCCTAATTCTTCTTCAATTAACTGATAGGCAATGTGATTAGAGAAAGGAGGTAATTGGTCTTGTAATTTAGTGAGTTCCTCTAAATAAATAGGAGGAACAATATCAGGACGACAGGAAAGGATTTGTCCCAATTTAATGAAGGTTGGACCAAGTTGAGTCAGCTTTTCACGAAATTCCCAGGCTCGTTGAGGTTGATTTTGGGCAAGGCTACCAGTGACGAAATCCCACCCTAGCCTGATGCTAAAGGTAATCAATGCCCCTACCAAAGCCATCCTGCGTCCCCAGACTAGCCGAGAACGCTGGCGGTAGTAGTCAGATATGGTTCTTGGCTCGTACTGCAAGGTTAGTATTTTAAGATTTGTTAAATAATTACAAGAAAATTATCTCTTGAACTTTGCGGTTGGTCAAGGGGTAGGGAGTCGGGAGTCGGGAGTCGGGAGTCGGGTGTCGGGAGTCGGGAGTCGGGTGTCGGGAGTCGGGAGTCGGGAGTCGGGTGTCGGGTGTCGTCAAAAGCGGGAAATATTGATGCCGTGACAGTGTTGAGTTTCGCTAGACTGGTCTAAAAAAAGCGATTCGGCAAAGCCGTTCGCGTAGCGTGGCCTTCGGCCTCCGCTTCGCGAACGCACTATGCCAAGTCAAACCTGACAAATAGCGCGATCGCGTTTATCTTGAGTCTAGTTGACTACTTATGTTGACTGTTGACTACTTATGTTGAGTACTTATCTAGTGTTGTTAATCAAGAAGGGAAAATTGAAAATTGTCAATGATCAATTGCCAAAGGGATTTACGCACATCTGTTAAGACTCTGACGCCAGCGGCTACCCAGCCATAACAACCCACCGATAGCAAGTAATGCTCCAGTAGTAGACGATTCTGGCACTTTCTCGACTTTGATACGTGCTATCTGGTAGCCATCCACTGTGAAGTCACCTTGAGCAAATGTCTCAGTTGATAAAATTGGTCCACCTGGGATAAAACCTGGATGCAGGGTAACAACTCCGTTTTCTGGTGTACCGGTATCAGGAATAGTTTGACCGAAGAAAGCAGTAGTCGTCTCCTGCTCGTCGTTAACTTCAGTACCTGCATCCAGAACTTGAGAACCGAGAACGGTAAAGTCAGCTCCAGTGAAATTACCATCTTCATCAAAAATCTCAATAGCCAAGGGGTTGCCATTAGCAATGAAAGCATCATTACTGGGGAGAATCATGGCCGCGTAGCTGAAGTAACGGCTAGTAGAATCTACAGTAAATGTGGCTTGGGCAATATCCCCAGAAGCAACTGGACCATTTGGACCAGGAATTACCCCATCAACTGAACCCGCACCACTAGCAAAAAACTCTTGACTAAGCACTGCTGCATTGCCATCCTCAGCAATGCGCTCCAGTCCTGGTGAAGCTGCCTCACCCCGATCATAAATATCAAAAAGACCATTATGAAAACCTACCCAGACTGGAGTCAATAACGTGCCGTTGTCCGGTGCCAGGCTTTCAATTGTCACCTTGAGGGTACCTGCTGTTGCGCTAGATGCCATGGCTAGTGTAGAGGTTACCGTAACCATGGTGATGATTTTGAGTGATTTAATAATTGAATGCTTCATGGTGATCCTGATCAAAGATATCAATATGGTAGATTTGTCAATGAGTGTGTTGCTCAACTATCTATGTAGCTACATCATTATCCGTAGAGTTAATCAGCTAAGTGTTCAAAACTAAGTGTTCAAAACTAAGTGTTCAAAACTGATTTTGCTGGCACCCCATCAAGTGGATAATCCTAGGTTAGTAGCTTGACTAGAATTATTGGTTTCTTGGTTTAGTTGTTGCTGAACAGAGGCTGAAAATTTGCTGATAATTTACTGATAATTTCCAGCCTCTATCAGCCTGGAATGACGACGTGATATTAGTTGCGGTTGACTACTTATCCTGGAAGGGTATTCGTCAATTTAAAATTTAAAATTTAAAATTTAAAATTGTTAATTAACACATCACAGGTCACAGGTCACAGGTCACACTTACGTTTAAGATTTCTCGTTTAAGATTTCTTTAGCAGTCGTGGTTCGTGTTGAGAAACGACAATTAAATAGTCACCATTCTCAAGTTTATAATCTGTCGGTGGATTGGAGATAACGTCTCCTTCAATTCCTTTTTGTACCGCTAAGACAATACTTTGATAGGCTTGCTTCATATACGTAAATACTTCCATAAAGGAACTACCAACCCGAGAGTCAGGAATCGCAATTTTATAAAGCTTGTTCCCAGTTTGAGTACTTAATATTTCCGAGACAACTTTGGTAATTCCATGGTTAAGAGCAGCTTGGGAAATGAGCATACTACTTAACTCACTACTAACGATTATTTCGTCAACCTTAGCCCGCTGACAGGATTTAACATGAGTTTCATCTACCAGCTCCACAACTGTGTAAGCCTTGGGATTAATACTTTCTACTGTCAGGGTAGATAGTATAACTTTTGCGTCGCGAGCTGTGTCATCTATACTGTCATCCCCTAAAATTATAACAGTTCTAGCCTGGATCAAGTTGGCTCGAATCAAGGTTTCATCACTTACATTACCTTTAAGAAAAAACAAATTATTGTCTTCGATAGGCTTCCGGTCTATATTAGCAATTAAAATAATTTTCTCATCTTGAGTTTTAGGAAACCTTCGCAACTCATTGATGATAAATCTTGCTCTAGAATTCCATTCGCAAATAATCAAGTGATTGTTAAAATTATAAGATCCCATACCTAGATCATTTTTGAGTTTTTGATCGACAAAAATACCAGCGAGGCTAGCGGTGAAGATGGCTAAGAATCCAATCCCCACAAACATATCGAGAATAGCAATAACGCGACCACCAACTGTGACAGGGGTGATATCACCATAGCCAACAGTTGTGAGGGTGACGATGCTCCACCAGAAAGCATCTGCTTTTGAGATATCTGGTTCCAGCCATGATATAGTGATAGTGTTAATAGTAATGATTATCAAAATAATAACCAGTACTTTATCAAGCTTTTCACTGCGCAAAAAATTCCAGAATTTTCGATTCCATAGTAATATCATTTGAGTTAGACGTAATGGTCAGTTCATGTCGGTTTAAGTAACTATAATACCAGGGTAAGCGCAAGAATCAATAAGCCGTAGCTTATTGAGAAAAAACCCACGTCATTCTCAACAAAGTAACTCTATTGCGAGTACAGTTCGACGAGATTATAGGGGTTTCGAGCCACGAGCAACCGAGATCCAGCCAATGCACATTATGGGCAATTTTTTCTTGCGCTTACCCTGACTATAATACAGCGGTTTTGAATTGGGTGAGGTACTTTCGTTATAGATTTTAGGGAGCAGGGACTTCGGAGCAGGGAGCAGGGACTTCGGAACAGGGAACAGGGACTTCGGAACAGGGCAAAAAACCTGTGTAGCTCATAGTTATGAAAAACGCTGTATCTATTCTCTATAATTTATAGATTGAATCGGCAGGGGGGCTCAGGAGCTCGGAAGTGGGCTTTGGAGTGTGCTCGAGCTTACTGAAAACTATACAAAAACTATATAATTGAAGTCTGGGATCGCTCAAGCTGAAAGCTAGAGGGTGTCCGGCAAACAGCTGAATGCTTAGGTAAAACATTACTATGGGAACGGATAGCGCTACTATTGTTAAGGAGTTTAAAGCCGCTGTCGGTCATGCCAAAATCCTCTAACCTCAACCACACCCGGGACCACACCCCTAACTCTGCTCAAAACACCATTCGGATTCGGGGGGCTAGACAGCATAACCTGAAAAATATTGATCTGGAACTGCCACGCGATCGCATTATTGTCTTTACTGGTGTTTCCGGTTCCGGCAAATCCTCCCTGGCATTCGACACTATCTTTGCGGAAGGACAACGCCGTTATGTAGAATCCCTTAGTGCCTATGCTCGTCAATTCCTCGGACAACTGGATAAACCGGATGTGGATGCCATCGAAGGCTTAAGCCCCGCTATCTCCATTGACCAGAAATCTACATCCCATAACCCCCGTTCCACTGTTGGTACAGTTACGGAGATTTACGATTACCTGCGATTACTGTTTGGACGGGCTGGTGAACCCTATTGTCCCAAATGCGATCGCAATATTGCGCCCCAGACCATCGACCAGATGTGCGATCGCATTATGGAACTCCCTGACCGGACTCGCTTCCATATCCTGGCTCCGGTTATCCGAGGCAAAAAGGGCACTCACAAGAAACTATTATCCAGCTTAGCCACCGAAGGATTTGTGCGGGTCAGAGTCGATGGTGAAACCTTTGACCTCTCCGATACCATCGAACTGGATAAAAATTATACCCACAACATTGAAGTGGTGGTTGACCGTCTCATCAAAAAGCCTAGTATTCAAGAACGGATTACCGATTCCCTTGCTACTTGCCTAAAACGTTCTACTGGAATTGCAGTTATCCAAGTTTTAGATAATACATCAGCACAGTCAGCAGAAGTCAAATCTGATCATAATTATAGACGTACTCCTCCAAAAAATGGCAGTTCATCTGACCAAGACATTCCTCAAGAAATCGTATTTTCAGAAAACTTTGCTTGCCCAGAACATGGGGCAGTAATGGAAGAATTATCTCCCCGATTATTTTCCTTTAATTCCCCCTATGGTGCTTGTCCAGTTTGTCACGGTATCGGTAATTTACAAACCTTTTCTCCAGAACTAGTAGTACCTGACCCTACTCAACCCTTATATAGTGCTATTGCCCCGTGGTCAGAAAAAGACAACACCTACTACATTTCCCTACTCTATAGCGTAGGAGAAGCCTATGGTTTTGAAATCAAAACTCCCTGGAATCAGCTAACCTCTGAACAACAAGACATTCTGCTCTACGGCACCGACGAAAAAATCTACATTCAAAATGATTCTGCTTATGGCAAAGAAAAAGGGTACTACAAGCGCTATCCTGGCATTATCCCGATTCTAGAAAAACAGTATAAAGACACTAATTCGGAAGCCTCAAAACACAAACTAGAGCAGTATTTAATTTATCAACCTTGCCCAGAGTGTCATGGTAAACGGCTTAAACCAGAAGCACTCTCCGTGCGGTTAGGACAATATCATATTGATGATTTAACTAGTGTCTCAATTCGCCAATGTCGTCAACGGATTGATAACTTACAACTTTCCCCCCGCCAAGCTCAAATTGGTGACCTTGCCCTCAAAGAAATTAAAGCCCGATTACAATTTCTGATTGATGTAGGATTAGATTATCTTACCCTTGATCGTCCAGCCATGACCCTTTCCGGTGGAGAAGCTCAGCGGATTCGCCTAGCGACTCAGATTGGAGCAGGCTTAACTGGAGTTCTGTATGTATTAGATGAACCAAGTATTGGATTGCACCAAAGAGATAATGGACGGTTACTGACTACCCTAATCAAATTGCGGGATTTGGGCAATACCTTGATTGTTGTAGAACATGATGAAGAAACCATTCGTACTGCCGATCATATTGTCGATATTGGTCCGAAAGCTGGAATTCATGGGGGGAAAATTGTTGCTCAAGGGGATTTAGAAACTGTAATTAAAAGTGATAATTCCCTGACGGGAGCGTATTTATCAAAACGGCAAGTAATTGAAACCCCTAGTAAACGTCGAGAGGGTAATGGTCGTTCTTTTGTGATTAAAAATGCTCATCGTAACAATCTCAAACACATAGAGGTAGAGATACCACTAGGTGAGTTAGTCACCATTACAGGTGTCTCTGGATCTGGTAAATCTACCTTAGTCAATGAATTACTTTACCCGGCATTACAACATCATATGACTCGTAAAGTCCCCTTTCCCAAAGAATTGGATCAAGTTGAGGGACTCAATGCTATTAATAAAGCAATCGTAATCGATCAATCTCCCATTGGTCGCACTCCCCGGTCTAATCCTGCTACGTATACAGGAGTGTTTGATGCAATTCGAGAGGTATTTTCTAAAACTATTGAAGCTAAAGCCAGAGGTTACAAGCCAGGGCAATTTTCGTTTAATGTAAAAGGAGGACGTTGCGAAGCTTGTTCGGGACAGGGTGTGAATATCATTGAGATGAATTTTTTGCCCGATGTCTATGTACAATGTGACGTTTGTAAGGGAGCGCGATATAATCGAGAAACGTTGCAAGTGAAGTATAAAGGATATTCCATTGCTGATATTTTAAATATGCCAGTGGCAGAAGCATTGGAGGTATTTAAGAATATTCCAAGAGCAGCATCTCGGTTACAAACTTTAGTAGATGTAGGGTTAGGATATATCCACTTAGGGCAACCAGCACCAACATTATCTGGTGGAGAAGCACAACGGGTGAAGTTGGCAACAGAATTGTCACGTCGGGCAACGGGAAAGACATTGTATTTAATCGATGAACCGACAACAGGATTGTCATTTTATGATGTTCATCACTTATTAAATGTATTGCAGCGGTTGGTAGATAAAGGAAATTCTGTTTTGGTGATTGAACACAATTTAGATGTGATTCGCTGTGCTGATTGGGTAATAGACTTAGGACCAGAAGGTGGGGATAAAGGGGGAGAAGTAATTGCCTCAGGAACACCGGAGGAGGTAGCAGAAAATCCTAAGTCCTATACGGGGAAGTATTTGAAGGAGGTTCTCCAGGAGTACCCCCGACAGGAAGGACTGCTGAGTGCTTAGTGCTTAGTGCTTAGTGTTAAGTGGGTCAGTTATAGGGCATGTTTCAGGAATGGCTTTTTTGATGCGATCGCTATTTGAGTTTCCATCCTAGTTGAGGATGATGCTAGAGGGAAGAGATTGACATGGCAAGGCGAGACATCTACCACAATACGGTTAAGCGTGCCTTACAAAAGGATGGCTGGACAATTACCCATGATCCATTTCCCCTACAGATAGGCAACAAACGCTTATCTGCTGATCTTGGTGCGGAACGTCTAATTAGTGCTGAAAAAGGAGTACAAAAAATTGTTGTTGAAGTTAAGAGTTTTGTAGGAAAGTCTGATGTAAAAGATTTAGAGCAGGCTTTAGGGCAGTATATCCTGTATCGTCAAGTAATGGATGAAATGGGTGTAGAGCGCCGTCTTTATCTTGCCGTTTCTAGACTAACCTTTAAAAACGTGTTTACCATAGAATTGGGAAAGGTATTGCTAAAGAACCAAATTATCAAATTAATTGTTTTTGATCACGATAGTGAAACGCTGATTCAATGGATACCAGATTAAACTACCAAGACATCATCAAAAAAGTATTAATGGAACACGCTGAGTATCGTGCTTCCCTACCTGACAGCTATGACTCTAAAGTGCTTTTCGATGATCAGCGAGGACACTATTTAGTATTAGACATCGGTTGGAATGATGACTATTACCTACACGCTACACCAATTCACCTAGATTTAATTGGTGACACAATTTGGATTCAATACGATGATACGGAAGAGGGGATTGCTACCGATTTACTGGAAGCAGGTATTCCCGCAAACGATATTGTACTTGGTTTCCGCCATCCTCAAGTAAGACAATATACAGGTTTTGCAGTAGGCTAAGGGTGGAATGCAGAATGTAGAATAAAAAAATTAAGAATGAAGAATGTAGAATGAAGAATGTAGAATGAAGTCAAATTATAAATCCTAAATTATAAATTATAAATCCTAAATCCTAAATTCTAAATTCTAAATTCTAAATTCTAAATTCTAATGACTGTCTATCTAGGCATCGATTTCGGAACCTCTGGCGCACGGGCAGTAGTGATAGACTCTGTTGGTACTATCTTTGCCGAGACTCAATATCCGTTTCCACTCCAAGCCATCACCATTGATACCGCAACACAGTGGCAGAAGGTATTATTTTCCCTGATTGAGCAAATTCCCCAGTCAATCAAGGGTGAAATTAATGCGATCGCAATTAATGGCACCTCCGCAACAGTTTTGTTATGCGATCGCATCGGTCAACCAGTAGATGCACCCATCCTTTACAACGATCCACGAGGAGTAGCTGTGATGGAACAACTTAGAACCATTGCTCCTCCCAACCATGTCGTTTTAAGTGCTACCTCCAGCCTTGCCAAACTTCTCTGGTGGTATGACTGTACAGATCTGATCAGCAACATCTGTGCTGAAACTAATCCCTTATACTTTCTCCATCAAGCGGACTGGTTAGCCTTTCTATTGCATGGAAAACTAGGCATAAGTGATTATCACAATGCTTTAAAGCTCGGTTATAATCCTGAAAACTTGTGCTATCCTGACTGGATGAAACAGCTACCGGTGTCACCCATGCTACCCAAAGTCTTGGCTCCCGGTACACCAGTTGGAGTTGTAACCCCTGAGGTAGCTCACTGCTTGGGATTATCACCAGATTGTCTAGTTTGTACAGGTACCACCGATAGTATTGCCGCATTTATCGCTAGTGGTGCCAAACAACCAGGTGAAGCGGTAACCTCCCTTGGGTCTACCTTGGTACTTAAACTATTGAGTACCACTCGTGTAGAAGAGGCCAAATTTGGCATTTACAGTCATCGATTGGGAAATTTATGGCTTACCGGTGGCGCATCCAACACCGGTGGAGCAGTACTACGACACTTTTTCAGTGACAGAGAATTAGAAAGTCTCAGCTCTCAAATCGACCCCGAGCAAGAAAGTCCCCTGGATTATTATCCCTTACTTAGACCAGGCGATCGCTTTCCCATTAATGACCCGGATCTCCCCCCAAGATTGGAACCGAAACCCGATAATTCCGTGGAATTTCTCCAAGGAATCCTTGAAAGCATAGCCCGAATTGAAGCTAGGGGGTATCGTTTGTTACAACAGCTCGGAGCAAGTCCCAAAACCTGTGTCTATACAGCTGGTGGTGGTGCCAAAAATCCTACCTGGACAAGGATTCGAGAGCGTCAGCTCATGGTACCGATGTTGAAATCTCTTCACACAGCGGCTGCTTATGGTACAGCACTATTGGCCAAGCAGGGATACCTGTTAGAAGATCGGGTATAGGGTAATCGTGTCTAGGATTACTGCATGACCGAGTGACTGGGTGAGAATCTGCTGTGAATTATCAGCCCTGGATCAACCTAACCATCATCACTATCCCAGTTCGCCCTATACCCTAGAGCTCCTAAGCTCTAGATAATCCCCATGTTAGCCAATCCTAAGATAGTGCCTAGTCCTATGATGTGACCGAGGCTAGTGGTTGCTAGTAATGCGGGAAAACCCATGCCACCGAAGAACTCAGGCATAGGCAACGCGGGGCCTTCGCTAGGATTCTGCATAGTAGCTTTTCCGATGGCAATCGCTAGGACATTGCAGATAATCATGATGATTCCGACTGTCGGACTCCATTCCAGGGTGTTGGGAACGGCAGATGCAGCAGCAAGCAAGATTGAGTAAGTCAATTTGTGTTCTCCTGTTTTTGATAGACTCTTACAGTGATCTCTTAAAGATTTAATCTTTTATAAAGATTTTACCAGCGCGGTGTCATAATTAGTTTTTTTTGCCAGAGTCGATTCCGTTGCCAGTCTTGCTTTGATTCCCCTTGATTAGAAAGCCAAAGCCCGTGATTACTAGACTTTTGGGCGGTGGGATTCGGTAAAATTAAATCAAGCCTTTATGTAAATAATTGTTAAGTAATCCCTGGTTGCTCAGTCAATGTTTCGGTAAATTTACATAAATTAATAAAAGCGGGATAAACCCTGGATTGATCAATCAATCCGGGTTGACCGGATTGATTCATCCTGCATGGCTGGTGACATCTTACCGGAGCGGCGAGTGTTACCAGCCATGACGGGTTAGCTGAAACTATAATTATGCTGCTGACGGACGCATTACTTTTAGATTACAAACGCTGTCGGCGTAGGGCGTTTTTGGAGATTTATGGAGATCCCACAGAGCAAGACCCACCCTCAGATTTTCGGCTGAAACTGCAACAGAAAAGCCGAGACCATAAACAACAGATTCTGGCTACTGTGCCCCACCACTCACCCCGCTACCCCAGAACAGATTGGCACGCTGCTGCACAGGCCACCTTGAAACTAATGCAACAAGGGACAGAGTACATTTCTGGAGGGGTACTGTTGATGCCAACTGGTGACGGGGTGACATTGCTATGTTTTCCTGATTTGCTGGTAAAACAGCCGGGACGTTCTAATTTTGGTGATTGGATCTATGTTCCCACCACCATTAAGCTCAGCAAACGGCCCAAGCCAGAGTATAAAATCCTTACTGCTTTTCGTGCTCAGCTGTTAGCAGCAGTACAAGGACAGTGGCCGACCACTGCCTCATTAATTTTGCGTAACCAAAAGTCCTACACCGTGGTAATAGAACGATGGGTACCACTGATGGAACAACTGCTATCGGAATGTATTGAGACTCTATTGCAGCGACAAGAACCAGAGGTGTTCATTTCCCGTCAGCGGTGTAGTCTTTGCTGTTGGTATCACAGTTGTTATGCGATCGCTAAATCTGTAGAGCACATTTCCCTATTGCCTGGAGTAACACCCAGCCGCTATCGGGATTTGAAGGCTTTGGGAGTAACCACAATCGAATCCTTAGCCACGTCCACAATTAGTGAATTAGAGCCAAGCTTTGGTAGCTTAGTAGCTTTCCAGCTGGTGCAGCAAGCCCAATCTCAGGTACAAAACCGGGTGCTGCTCTATCCCAAACACTACTTTAGTATACTTGAATACCAACAACTAGAGCGAGGGAATGGTAATGCCAAAATCTCGGCAGACCTCCCGAATCAAAACTCTTTACCAACAGCATCTGTTGAGCTTTATTTTGATATTGAAGCACAGCCTGATTTGCCCCTGGAGTATTTGCTAGGGGTGTTGGTGATTGATCGACGCACTGAAACTGAGACCTTCCATAACCTATTCGCAGAACATTCTTGGCAAGAAGGATTCATCTGGCTACAATTTCTAGACTTAGTTGAGCGTTATCCAGATGCCCCAATCTTCCATTTTTCAAAGTATGAAGTTGATACGGTCAAGCGCTTAGCAACCCTTTACCAAACTCCACGACAGATAGTTAGACCCCTGCTAGATCGTTTCGTGGATGTTCATCAAATAGTTATTGATACTGTGACCATGCCAGTGGAGAGTTATTCTCTGAAAAATCTGGCTAGATGGTTGGGGTTTGAGTGGCGCGATCCGGATATGACTGGCTCCGAATGTGTGTGTTTGTATGACCAGTGGTTAAAAACAGGCAATCACTCTATTCTCGAAATTATCCAGCGCTACAATGAAGATGACTGCCGCGCTACATATCACCTCAAGCAGTGGCTAGTCAACTTTTTGTCCAACACTTTGCCCAACACTTTGCCCAATACTATTAACTTTCAAAACTTAGCATGAAGTTATGCAACGATTTTTTAACTTATTAGGTTTTGTAATCTAGCTTACACACAAAATGTATAGGTAGATGCTAAATTAAATCTAAAGGGGGCTTTCACCATCATTGGATGGAGGGGAGCCCTCTCTATAATTTTTAGAGGTCTGGAATTTAGAGTCTAGAATTTCTTTTATAACAGGTGATTAATATGCTTCCACTTTTTCTAATTCTTCTCGTAACTGCCCTAGGGAGCATCTTCATATCGTTGAGAGTCTCTCACGAAATCCCTCGCCTATTGGGAGTAGGCAGTAGCATTGTCTGTCTAATATTTGGTTTTGCTATGGCACCTTGGCCAGTACAGGTTTTGATGCTCCTCTTAATTCTTAGCCTGGAACGATTTTATCCATTCAGCAGAACGGCTTCAGAGGCAATCTTAATCTCAAAAGTCTCCAATACCAACAGAGAACGGTGATTCTGCCATAGCAGTACATAAGGTATTTGGTCTTGAAAAAATAATAGTGAGTCCTAGGGTGGGTGATTAGCCTAGCAATCAGAACCCTAAAAATAGGGATAATACAGTATTTAACCGTACAAATCGGACATAGACATTTTACTAGCGCTATGGTATAAGTCAATTAAGACAAAGACCCTGTAACTATGCCCAGAAA
>NZ_JAAHHM010000056.1:0-44562 GCF_010692445.1 Moorena sp. SIO3E8
GGGTTAGGCATAGCCTAGTTGTGAAGAGTGTAATCGGATGAGCTGAGCATCGAGTGGGTCAGCGGTTCATCCTTCTGTTTCACCATTATCCGCAGCTGCTCAAGCATTTCTACCGCGCTGCACTAGCTATTCCTTGTGCTTTTAAGCTGGCGTAAAGTCTTTGCTGACTTGGTGTTGGATGCCACAATAGAGATCCAACTGAAGATCTAAGAGCAGTTTTCACCATTGATAGCCCAATAGCTGATTTGGGGGTAAGCTCAGAATAAGCTGTTGCTGTAACCAACGCTATGGTCTATTGATTTGAAAACTGCGTTGACCAGATCGAATGTTGCTTTGATGATTATCATCAATCTGTTGTGATTAGCCGTTCTGATAAGGGAAAATTGCCGTGGAAGCTGGGAATCAGCAAAGGATTTTAGGCTATTTCATTGAAGAAGCGAAAGAACACCTGGAAACCATTGAACAGGGACTGTTAAATCTGGGCTCAGTGGTCAATGAACCAGAGACGGTTAATGAATTGTTTCGCGCTGCTCATTCTGTCAAAGGCGGGGCGGCGATGTTGGGGTTTACAAGTATTCAAAAGACTGCCCATCGTTTAGAGGATTCTTTCAAAGTACTTCAAGAGAATAAGATTCAGGTTGATCAACAGCTGGAGACTCTGTTTTTAAAGAGTTATGATACCCTCAAAGCTTTGATTGATCTGTTGGAAGGACCGTTTGGGTTTGAGCAAAGTGAAGCAGAAAAAATTATAAAAGCAGCTCAGCCAGGCTTTGAACAATTGCAGAGTTATCTCAAAACTTTGGTCAGTGGTGAGAGTCAATCACCAGCCGCAATGGCTTATAGCTCTGCTGCTGCTGAAAAAGCAATTCGTTCTGATCAAGTTTCGACTAGCAAAGGGTCTTCTTCAGCAAAAGGGAAATTTCCCCCAGACTTTGGGCCGAAGGTGATTAGCGTACTTAAAGATATGCTAGAGCTGTTTAAACAATCTTCGACGCCAACCAATCGCCAACAACTTCAAAAGCTTTGTAAGCGTCTGGCTCAACTGGGGGCTGGGATTGGTAGTTGGCATAAATTAGTGGGAGTTTGCCATAAAGCGATCGCAAATCCTAAAAACTCCTATATCCAGTTAGCACCATTAGTGATCAAAGAACTCAAGGAAGCTAGTGACCAGTTGCATGCAGCACAGGGTAATCTAGAGGAGTTGCGAAAGGCAGCGGCTGCGATCGCTCCTAGTTCAGCACTGCAAAAACTAGCAGCTGTAGGATCTACTGGGCAAAACCGAACCACTAAGGGTAACGAAATTACGATTGCGCTAGAACCAAAAGCCGCCGCCAAGGTACTCATCCAAGCCTTTGATAAACCCCAGCTGTCAAAACTGATTAAGTTACTGATTCCAGCAACTCGTGCTTCTTCCTAGGCCAACGAATCGCACTTTTGATTAACGTCCTAAGTGCCGTGATGCCAGCTGCATGGCATCATAAATATCTACATCCCCATCCCCATCAGCATCTAGAAAGCCACTGAGTACAGAATTAGAACCAAGGGGATTCTCAATATTGGTGCCAGTCTTGAGGAAATTCAACACCACGGGTACCAGGGTGGGTAGCATGGCTTGAATGATACCAGCATTAATGCCTGTCTTGCTGGTAATTTCTCCAACAAGCTCCTGGATCTGAGGCGCACTAAAGAGCATATTGACCACTTGAGAACTAGCACCAATGCCACCAAATTGATTAACTAGTGCTTGTACCTGCTCCTCTCCTTCACTTGTGCGCTTTTGTTGGAGCGCTGAACGCACATACTTACCTACAATTGAGGTGGCAGATTGCACGGCTGAGGGCTGTGTTTGATAGGCACCACTCAACTGCTGTACCGTGTTCAGAATATCCCCTAGCTGACTAGAACTAGCTTGTTGTGTAGGACTATTAATGGCACTGAGAATAGTATTGAATAAGCTCATTATTTTTTAACGGATTTAAACAGTCAGATGTGAACAGTTGTTTCCCAAATCAATTATAAATTGCTGATATATATAGCGAAAGGCAAGAGGCAAGAGGCAAGAGGCAAGAGGGGAAAGATATCCGGAGTTTTATTGCACAGCCTCTTGGGTTCAGAAGATGGGGGAATTATTGCCGGATCTTCTAAGATTAATAATTAAAACCTATCCTATCTTCCATGCCCCTGCCACGTCTACTAACCCTAATTATTGGTCTCATTATTATTCTGGGGCTAATGCTTTGGTTGATTAATGGTCTGTACCAACTATATATCCAAATTTCCTTTACTGCTCCGGTACTGGCTAATTTAGTGCTGCTGTTGCTGATTATCTTGCTAGGGCTACTAATATGGGCCTTAATCTACACCATGGGGTTATTTGGTAAATCCCGGAAACGGCCAGGTAAGGGTCGTCTGGAACCTAAAGCCCCGGAGGTGAAAACCGAAGCAGCAGAAGAAACCCTTAAAGCAGTAAGGCAACAGGTCAAACAGATTCAGGATGAAGTGTCACGGCAAGCGATGCTGCGCCGCTCTGAGGAAATTGAAGCTATCCTCTCCCGTGGGGAACTGTTAGTGGTAGTGTTTGGTACTGGTTCAGCGGGCAAAACCTCTCTAGTCAATGCTTTGATTGGTCGGATGGTGGGTGAAGTCGGTGCCCCCATGGGAACGACGGAGGTTGGGGAAACCTACAAACTAAAGCTGAAGGGATTAGAACGCCCAATTCTGATTACTGATACACCAGGAATTTTAGAATCTGGTGTGGTTGGCACTCAGCGAGAGCAATGGGCACGACATCTGGCAACGGAAGCGGATTTGTTGTTGTTTGTGGTGGATAACGATTTACGACACTCAGAGTATGATCCATTCGAAAAATTGGCACAGATTGGGAAGCGATCGCTTCTGGTCTTCAATAAAATTGACTTGTACACCGAACAAGACTCAGAAAGGATTCTAGCACGATTGCGCCAGCGAGTAAGGGGTTTTATTGCTGCTTCAGATGTAGTGGCGATCGCAGCCAATCCCCAGCCTGTTACCCTAGAAAATGGTCAGCTTTGCCAACCTGAACCGGAAATTTTGCCCTTAATTCGTCGCTTAGCGGCTGTATTAAGAGCAGAGGGAGAAGAGTTGATTGCTGATAACATACTGCTACAATCCCAACGGTTAGGCCAAGAAGCTAGACACATCCTCAACAAGCAGCGCAAGCGAGAAGCAGAGAAAGTGGTGGAACGGTTCCAGTGGATTGGAGCCAGTGTAATTTCTCTGACTCCTTTACCCGTGGTGGATTTGTTAGCAACTGCAGCAGTCAATGCCCAAATGGTAGTCGAAATTGGCAAAATCTACGGCTGTGAACTGAATATGGAACGGGGTAGGGAATTAGCCCTATCCTTGGGAAAAACCTTAGCTAGTTTGGGTATTGTCAAGGGAGCGATTCAAATCCTTAGCACTACACTAAGGTTGAATCTTGCCACCTATGTTGTGGGCAAAGCCATTCAGGGGGTAACCGCTGCTTATCTAATCCGAATTGCTGGGAAAAGCTTTATTGAATACTTCCGCAATGACCAAGACTGGGGAGATGGAGGGATGAGTGAAGTGGTCCAAAAGCAGTTTCAGTTAAACCAGCGGGATGAGTTTATTAAAGCCTTTGTCAGTGAAGCGATCGCAAAAGTAGTCAAACCTCTGACAGGGAAACCAGAAGCCCAATCACCAATGGATGAACGGGACTAAACTAAGGACAAAGGAAGCAAATCCTAAATCTCCGCCAGAATGCCTATCAAATCGACTCACATTCCTGTTTAATTAAATAGAGTAGATTCAATGTTTTCTCCAGCCCCCCATGCCCCTCACATCAATGGGGGTTTCTTTTTATCTATTGTTTTCTATATCGTTTTCTCCAGGAGACTCATCCACTACCTATAGTCAAAGCACTAGGTAGCAAGCTTCACCCTGCCCCGATTTACAGCGTGGAGCAATCTGTCGATGGAGTCTCGCTCTTCGGAGGTGAGTGAATCCTCCAATAGTGCTGCCATCAATCCATATCGATCAGCAAGAGTAATTTTTCCAGAGCTGCTAACTTTAGCAAATAGTTCTGGTATAGCACCGGGAATAAGACGAACTGGAGCCAACATTATACTATAGGGTAATGGCTGTTGTTTATATTTTTAACCTTTTTCCGGAGCTTGGGGATGTGGGGCTATACCCCCTGTGATATTAATTCTGGTTGGGTACCCATAATCTTAGGGAGGGTGGGGAGAAACGGAGGTGTGGGGAGATGGGAAGATGGGGGAGATTTTTATTAAAGGTAATTATTCTGAGATGATATCAGAAGTCAGGATTCAGGAATCATAATCATTGATTTTAAAGTAATTTTTCGATAAATTGGGAAAAAATAAGCAAATATATCTTTATACTACTGCTATGCTGGCTTAATTATTCTGCTAAATGCTTCTAGGGAAACCTTACTTCTGAGCTAACAGTGCTTTAGCCTTTTGCCAGAGAGCATCCAACTCATCTAAGGTGTAATCAGACAGTGGGCGCTCAGCCAATGCTTCCACTTGCGCTAACCTTTCAATAAAGCGTGCTTGGGTTCCCTGCAAAGCAGCTGAAGGGTCAAGGTCATACCAACGCGCAATATTAATCAGAGTAAACAGTACGTCTCCCAATTCTGCTTCCTGGTGGGCTTTATCGTCCTGTTCAAGTGCTTGTTGAAACTCAGCCAATTCTTCGTGAAACTTATCCCAAACTCCCTCAACATTATCCCACTCAAACCCACCACTAGCGGCCTTTTTCGATATCTTCATCCCAGCCATTAGGGGGGGAAGGGTTTTACTATAGCGACTGAGTTTACGACTCAATAATTGCTTATCCGCAACGGTTTCTCCTTTCTCTGCTGCCTTAATGTCCTCCCAGTTTTGACGCACCTCCTCGACATTATCAACCTCGACATCACCGAACACATGGGGATGACGGCGGATTAGTTTTTGAGTAATCCCCTGAGCTACCTCGGTCAAGGTAAACTGACCTTGCTCACTACTAATCTGAGCTTGCAGAACTACCTGCAATAACAAATCACCCAACTCCTCTGCGATCGCATTTTCATTCTCACTGCGAATCGCATCCACTACCTCATAAGCTTCTTCAATTACATAAGGAATTAGGGACTGAGGGGTCTGAGCCAAATCCCAAGGACAACCACCCTCAGGCGATCGCAATCTGGCTACTACATCAATCAACTCTTGCAAAGCGGCCAACATCGACACCTGATCAACTGGCTGAGCTTGTTCCGGGGAAGTAGACATAAAACCGAAAAGCGAAACGCGACTTAATTATTCTTAACCAAATCCACCACTAATGCCAAATTTTAGGTAAGCATATGCTTACCTTTTGCCTTTGCGTGCTTTGGGTCTTTGTGGTTTACTCTTACCGGCACCCCTGCCCTTGCTCCTCCCTTGCTTGCCAGACCATAACCCCGTGATCCCCCTTTTTTTAAACTCCTTATAAGCGGAACTTCCCCAATCACTCACAAAATGCGCGATCGCACCCAACTCCAATCCCACCACACAGGCCATCAAACAGGTACGATATTCCCACACCCTACTGCCCAGCCCTTGAATCAGCTCTAGCCAACGATCTGGTTCATCCTGGAATAGCTGAAACACCAGCAATCCCACACCCCCAAACAAGACGAGCCAATTGGCTAGATAAAGCAGTCGCAAAATTGTTCCAATCACTGGTCCATGAGAAAAAATAGAACGGTGAGGCACCATCCTCTGATAAGGAATCCAAATCCAGCGCAACCAGCCCCAACGCTTAAAGGGTCGAGAGTATAGATCTAAATCAGGGCTAAACATCAAGCCACCGAACAGGAAGCCTCCAGCTACAATCAAGGTCAAATCACTACTCCGGGTTACTACCAGGCTCAAAACCGTGACTACTGGCAAACTCCACAAGGTTATGCGATCATGTATATAGCCAGAGGACATATTTTTTATAGTTGTTGTCGTCTTTGGAAAAATATGCTATAGTAAGTAAGTATTGCATACGGGCGGTTAGCTCAGCGGTAGAGCGCCTGCCTTACAAGCAGGACGTCACTGGTTCGAATCCAGTACTGCCCATGTCCGTTGAATTCCAAAGTTAAACTCCAAGGTTAAACAAAGAACTAACTCTCGCTTGTTAGTTCTTTGTTTACTACCTCCCGTTGATTAGCATCATAGCTAAGGCTGATAGCTGACGGCTGACGGCTGTTCGCCTAGCGTGAGCTTTTAGCTGACGGCTGACGGCTGACGGCTGAACACTAAATTATCATAGCCACACTGGGAGAGCCATTTTCCTTCAGCTGTTTGTAGTCTTGAAGTTGCTTTTCCAGCTCAACATGCAGGTGATCAATTTCCTCTTTTTCCAGGATTTCTAATAGGGCTAGATTCAAGTTTTGCTGGGCAGCAAAGTAGAGGTTGGGATCAATCACAAATACCCTAACTATAATCACACGAGCATTCTCTTCAATGTGGGAAAATAAAACTAACAGTTTCTGCTTGTGCAAACCATCGATATAGGTAATTTTTTCTTCAATAGACTGACAAATTCGGCTAGTTTGCTCAGCCGAAATTCCATCAACTTTCAAAGTTAAATTTATGCCCCACTCAAAGGTATCGCCAGTCTTCTGGGACCAATTTTCCACAACGCCAGCAATCATTTTAGAATTGGGAACTTTTTTGATAGAACCCCACTCAGTCAGACGAAGCTGTGTACTTCTCAGACCAATACTGACTATCTGAACAAAACCATTGACTCCGTCAACTCCTACCCAGTCACCGGGTTTATAGAGACCATCAGCGTAGATAATCACCGTACAAAACCAGTCATAGATAATATCTTTCAATAACAAACCTAAGGCGACACCTGCGCCACCGACTAGACCGATCAGTGCACCGGCAGATGCCCCCAACAAAATCTCACTGGCTTTAATGACAGCAATCAGGATTGCTGCTGTCTGAAAAAGCCTTGGGAAGTAGGGGACGAACAAATCGTCCAGTTCAGTTTCAGTGTGTGCCGCCAATCCGGCTAGCACCTCCCCCAGTAGTGGAGCAGCACGGTAAAGAATATAGGTAACAATGAACAGAGCGCTGACAAAGAGAATCTCGGGGATTTTCTGATTCTGTTCAGGATTAAGATGGCTTGCCACAACACTATGTACTAGCCATAGTCCAGCCAGCCAAATTAGCCAGCCTAATGGTGCCCTCAGAATCTTAATAAACTCATCGTCTAGGGTGCTTTCTGTAGCACTAGTCAGACGCTCGATTCTGTGAATGATTATTGAAGTGAACAAACCTCGACATATTTGGGTGAGCAGGAGGATGATCACCATAATAACTATCGTGGAAAGAGGGATGTTGCCGAGCTGGAAGTCGGAATCAAATATCCTTTCTTTGATTAGGTTGATAAGGTTTTCCATAGTTTTGACTAAAATAGAACAGCAGAGAGCTCCATCTGCCTAGTTGCACTGGTTCTTAAACTTAGATATTGCACTAGGACAAAACTAGTTAATAATAGGTAAAGTTGGCTCGAATAGCAGGTGAGTTAAAGACTAGGGATTAGTTACTGTATTTAGCTAATAACTATTCGAGGTTTTATCAATGTAGATAATAATTTGTGTTCCATGAATCCTAACTAAGAAGTTATTAGCTTTTATTTAAAGGGAAGACATCTCAGTATAATCTAAAAAACTCAACACCAACTATAGTAATAATACTGATCATAAATGTATTATCAATTAACGTAGTAATTGCTTAAGTAAGAGGACTTATAAACTAGGATTAAAGAAATCAAGAATCGATCTATAGCAAAGGGAACAGGGAACAGGGAACAGGTAGCAGGGAGTAGGTAGTAGGGAATAGGTAGTAGGGAATAGGGAATAAAAATTATCACAATTACTACACGGATTGCTAGACTGAAATAAGTAATGATTTACCTCTTAACTATTCAAAATATAACACCATCAAATAACCTATCGAATCTTCATAGTTTTAACCTGAAATTAAGTAATTAATAGTTCAAATAACTCTTAGTAGTTAGTACTTAATTATTGTCTCGACTATCAGTTTATATCTAACTCAGCTAAAATTTATAATTTTTACGGCAAACTAACTAAAACTTTAACTATATCAAGCTTGGATAAAAAAAAATATGATGATATAAAAATCGATAGTTTATCCCTTTATCTACAATGGATATCATCTATAGCATTTACAAGGGAATAGGGAAAGAAAGGTTGTTGTGGGAGATATGGGAGGTATGGGAGGTGTATAAAAATAGGAAAAAGTGCCCTTGTGGAGGCTACCACAAGGACCAAGATAGCGTTATGGAAATTCCTAAACTATGGCGCTTTAAACAGGAATCAATTCTACAGACCCAGAAGGTAAGAACCAGCAGCAGCGCCTAACCAACCTGCCACCTTAAGGATGATAGGCTTGGCATTTTCCCAGATGTTTTTACCCGCATCAAGGGTGTTACTCGCTGTTTCGAGAGTTTCTGCTACACTCTCTAGGTTGGCTAGTGCTGTTTCCTTCTTCGGTTCTTCTTTTTCCGTCGCTTTTTTGGCAGCACCAAGATACATGGTTGCCTCTTCTTTGGTATCTTCTGGCAGTTCTGCTCCTCGAACCAGCTTGTCGAGTTTTGCTAACAACTCAATAACCTGCTCTTTGGTTAGCTGTTCTTCGGTTGATGCAGCACCTTGACCTTGGATTATTTGAGTGTTATTGTCACCTTGCAGGTTTTTATCACCTTGCACGTTCTTAAAATCACCGCCTACATTACCACCTACAGAAATTCCACCGGGATTGTTAGTCATAGTACCTACCTCTTTAACATTTGTGTGTGTATAAAAACTCGGACGCTGTAGCGCTGTTTCTACCTGTCTAATTAAAAGATTAATTAAATTATCTTTTTCTTGAATCAAACGTAGACAAGCATCTTGAGATAAAGATTTAAGTTCTTGTTTCGGTTGAAGGTTTTCCTTTGGCTTCCAGGTGCTACTCAGAGATTGCTCCCTCAACTTTGACTGCTCGCTCCATGGAAGCGATTGCATAGTTTGCTTGATAGTTCTAAAGAATTCGACAATAGCTTTTTCTCTTTGATAGTTTGAAAGTCCAGAATACTCAAAACTTCTGGGAATTGAATAGGGAATAGTATGATCTCTGAGAAACTGTTCAAAGCTAGCAAAAGCAATGAGATGTTGTTCGTAGGAAAGACTCCTCCTTTTTTCTAAAAAGCGATCGCATAACTCAATTATTGCCTTATACACTTTGTCTGGTAAATTTTGGACAAAGTACCTTCTAAATTCTTCGTCTGTCATAGCTTCCCTCTGATCAGTTCAGCAACTTGTTTTTAAGATGTTCAATAGTTTAATATTTTCGAGATTTTTTCATATATTTTTATTATTTTTTGAATCTAAAATTACGTAAAAAGTGAACGTTTATAATTGTTTGCTATTTAAGCCTTATGGCGGTACAAATGCTTTATAGATAAGGATCGGGTTTTGATGAAAAAGAGCCAAGCAAGCTCCTAAATCGAGTATAGCTTGGAATTGTTGAGATGATTCTTCTAATGAAGGTAGACAAATAATCGCACTATAAAAAGAGTTAATTTTATCAATTATCGTATTAACTGTTTCTAAGCTATTAGACTGACTGCGCTCTATCTTATCTAAGTTACCTATCTCGGCATCTCGTTCGTATAAAACCTTAAATATAGTCCCAATTTGCTCAATAAATTTTCACTGTAATAGGATAAAAATATTTTCTTAGGTCTATTATTGTTAGGAATTGGTAGCATACCCATGTTTAACAAAAAACTAACTAAAACTTTAACTAGATAAAGCTTGGATAAAAAAAATATGATGAGAGAAAATTTGATAGTTTATCCCTTTATCCACAATGGATATCATCTATAGCATTTACAAGGGAACAGGGAACAGGGAACAGGGAACAGTAGGAAAGAGCTCGGAGGATTTTTTGGTGTTATTAAAAAGCGATGCAGAGGTGCGACCCGTGGCGAATTTAATTCGCCTACGGAAAACGCACCTAAGCGGTCTTGACCACACTGCATCGCTACTCCCTACTCCCTACTCCCTACTCCCTACTCCCTACTCCCTAAAACCTAGGACAAGGTACTCAAGCCTTAACCCTTCTAGGCATAAACTTTTTGATAGTAAGCTTGATACTCTTGGGATAGCAATGGTTGCCACCAATCCCGGTTGCTGAGATACCACTCAATAGTTTTACGTAGTCCACCTGCTAGGGTTTCTGTTGGTACCCAACCCAGTTCAGTTTTAATTTTAGTGGCATCAATAGCATAGCGACGGTCATGGCCTGGGCGGTCTTTGACAAAGGTAATTAACTGTTGTGCTGGAGCGACGGGTAGATCAGGGGCTAATTCATTCATCAGCTCGCAAATCTGATGAACTAGGTCAAGGTTTTTGACTTCGTTATTGCCACCAATGTTATAGGTTTCTCCTGGTTGACCTTTGTGAATCACCACATCTAAAGCACGACAATGATCACCCACATAGAGCCAATCTCGAATATTTTGTCCATCCCCGTAGACTGGTAGAGATTTGCCCAACAGGATGTTGATGCACATCAGGGGAATTAATTTTTCGGGAAAATGATAGGGTCCGTAGTTATTGGAGCAATTGGTGATAATAGTCGGGACCCCATAGGTATGGTAATAAGCCCGGGCAAGATGGTCACTGCCAGCTTTGGAAGCAGAATAGGGACTGTTGGGGGCATAGGGTGTGGTTTCACAGAAGGCTGGGTCATCAGCACTTAGACTGCCATACACTTCATCGGTGGAAACATGGAGGAAGCGATAATCCCTTGGTTGTCCTTGATTTTGCCATTTTTGCCGGAAGGACTCTAGTAGGGTAAAGGAACCGACTACATTGGTGCGGATAAAGGCATCGGGTCCTAAAATGGAGCGGTCAACGTGGGATTCAGCAGCAAAGTGGGCGACGGTGTCGATGTTTTCTTCCTGTAGCAGGCGGTCTACTAGAGTGCGATCGCATATGTCTCCCTGGACAAACCGCAAATTGGCTTTCTCTTCCAGACCAGCCAGATTCTGCCGGTTGCCAGCATAGGTCAGAGCATCTAGTACCACCACGCGATCGCCTGGGTACTGTTCACACCAGTGATGAACAAAATTCGAGCCAATAAATCCTGCACCACCTGTTACTAGTAATTGGCGAGGTTGTCTAGTAGTCAGGGATTTTTGTTCAGAAGAATTCATGATTAGTTTGAGTGGGTTAGTGATTAAGTGGGTTAGTATAAAAGTAAGCATTCAGCTATCAGCTATCAGCTATCAGCTATCAGCCATCAGCTATCAGCTTAAGCGCTACGCGCACGCTACTTGAGGTGCTATCAGCTATCAGCCCTTGGCCTCTTGCCACACTACTTGAGGTGCTTTTGAATACAAGAGGTAAGCTTTGGCCAAGGGCTTTTACCCAGACCTTCAATTCTGATTAATATCGAATTATTAAATTCGATCGTTTGCGCGATGCGCACGCTACGCGAACAAGGTTTATTTTCAGCTGACCGCTGACCGCTGACCGCTGACCGCTGACGGCTGACCGCTAAATGCTTCCCTTAAGTTAGTTCAACTTGTGAGTCATCACCAATCATGAATCGTAATGCTTTTGGATGTTGGGGTGCAGCTTTAACTTTAGCTCTTTCTCCAATTAAACTATCAACAATTCGTTGATGAATACCCGTTAATTTAGCACCTTTTAGAATCACGCTATGCTCAATGTCAGCATCTACCAGAGTAGCTTGGTCAGCAATGCTAGTATATGGACCAATGAAGCAGTTTTCCAGATGGCAGTTTTCACCAATGGTAACTGGACCACGAATGGTACAATTAGTAATATAAGACCCCTTACCAATCTGTACCCGTCCGCTAATTCGACTTTCGGAGTCAATTTCACCATCAACAGCAGATTCTAGGCAAGTATCTAGAATAATCTGGTTAGCAGCTAGCAAGTCATCTTTTTTCCCAGTATCGAGCCACCAACCTTTGATTTGAAAAGCTTCTACATTTTTTTGCTGATCAATCAAGTATTGAATCGCATCGGTAATTTCCAGTTCCCCTCTAGCAGAAGGCTGGATGTTAGCAATTGCTTGATGGATAACAGGAGAAAATAGGTAAACACCCACCAGTGCTAGATTAGAAGGAGGAACTTTGGGTTTTTCTACTAGCTGCAACACTCGGCCAAATTCATCGACTTTGGCAACACCAAAGGCAGTAGGATTTTCTACTTCTCTTAGCAGAGTCAGAGCATCCAGATTTTTGTTCTGGAAATTCTCTACAAATAAGTTCAGCTCACTTTGAACCAAGTTGTCTCCCAAGTACATTACAAAAGGAGAATCTCCCAGAAAGGGTTGGGCGACTTTAACGGCGTGGGCAAGTCCTAAGGGTTGGTCTTGGAGGATATAGGTAATCTTGGCTCCGAAGCGATCGCCATTTCCTGTTTTAGCCTTAACTTCTTCCCCAGTTTCAGGACTGATAATAATACCGATATCAGTAATACCAGCAGCGATAATCGCTTCAAGCCCATACCACAAAATTGGTTTATTTGCAACAGGTACTAACTGTTTGGCACCAGTATAAGTTAGGGGACGTAAACGAGTGCCTTTTCCCCCAGAAAGAATCAGTGCTTTCATAAGCTATATGAAATCCTCACTATAAAGTCTGAAATATGAAATATGAATTATGAAATATGAAGGTTGGCAGGTTAGCAGGTTGAAGGTTGAAGGTTGTTTGGTTGAAGGTTGTTTGGTTGAAGGTTGTTTGGTTGAAGGTTGAAGGTTGTTCGCGTAGCGTGGCCAAAGGCCAAGGTTAGCAGGTTGTTCGCGTAGCGTGGCCAAAGGCCAAGGTTAGCAGGTTGAACGCGATGGACGAAGTCCCGCTTTCAGCGATCGCGTGGCCGAAAGGCCAAGGTTTAAGGTTTAAGGGTGAACTTGAACTATAGCGGTTTTCATAGTAATCAGGTACACAGGATTTTTTTCCAATTCCCGATTCCCGATTCCCGATTCCCGATTCCCGACTCCCGACTCCCGACTCCCGATTCCCGATTCCCGATTCCCTACTCCCTACTCCCTACTCCCTACTCCCTACTCCCTATGCTTATAGCAATTACCCAAGCTTTTGATAAAGTTCTGCTAACATTTGCCTCAAAGATTGACGCCAATGGGGCGGATAGGTTCCCAAGGTTTGGGATATTTTCTGGTTTGAGAGAACTGAGTAAGCTGGACGCTGGGCGGGGGTGGGGTATTCTGGGGTAGTAATTGGAACAACTCGCTGCAATTTTAAGGGGAAGCCAAGGAGTTTGGCTTCTTCAAAGATGGCAACGGCAAAGTCATACCAACTAGTGACACCACTGTTGGTGAAGTGATAGATTCCCCCTACCACTGGATTAGAATCCATTGCTTGCAAAAGTTGAGTAATGGTTACTGCTATATCCTTAGCCCAGGTAGGAGTACCCACTTGATCCGCTACCACCCGAAGCTCTTCTCGCTCAGCCCCTAGTCGTAGCATGGTTTTGACAAAGTTGCCATGACCACGAGTACCGTAAACCCAAGCAGTCCTAAGGATGAGAATGCGATCGCATTTTTGCTGTACCCCTTCTTCCCCTTGCAGTTTGGACTTACCATAGGAACCGATGGGGTTAGGAGTGTCTTGCTCGGTGTAAGGAGTATTTTTTTTGCCATCAAACACATAGTCAGTGGAAATATGGAGCAGGATCGCCCCTAAATTCTGAGCTTCCTCTGCCATGATGGTCGGAGCAACAGCATTAATCGATTTAGCCAGTGCCAGTTCTGTCTCTGCTTTATCCACAGCCGTGTAAGCCGCTGCATTGACAATCACGTCAGGCTTAATATGATGGATTACCTGACGAATACTCTCTGGCTCAGCTAAGTCCATATCCGAGCGCCCCACACCGATTACTTGGCCTAGGGGACTCAGAGTATGTTGTAACTCTTGACCCACTTGTCCAGTGATGCCAGTGAGTAAGATTTTTTTCATGAAAAAACCTCGGCTGTTTTGAAAGACTTACCCGCTTGATCTTTAGCCGACAGAGTAGGAGAGTCGGTCAGAGGCCAATGAATGGCTAGGTCAGGGTCATTCCACAAAATAGTCCGCTCGTGATCAGGAGCGTAGAAGTCGGTAGTCTTATATAAAACTTCAGCGAATTCAGAGACCACCAGGAATCCGTGAGCGAATCCAGCCGGAATCCAGATTTGTTGTTTATTTTCTGCACTCAGCAAACAACTAACCCACTGTCCAAAGGTCGGGGAGCTTTTTCTGATATCCACTGCCACATCAAATACAGTCCCCAGTAAAACCCGCACCAATTTACCTTGGGGCTGTTGAATCTGGTAGTGTAATCCTCGAAGCACTCCTTGGGCTGAACGGGAATAGTTATCCTGGACAAACTCAGCGGTGATCCCAGCTTTATCTGCTAGAACTCGTTTGTTGTAGCTTTCAAAGAAAAAACCACGGTCATCACCAAAGACGCGGGGTTCAAGAATTAAGACTTCCGGTATTTTGGTTTCAATAACGTTCATAGAGTTCTCTAGTTGATTAGCGAAGCGTGTTAAAGTGACCAACTCCTCATCAAGTTTGTGTTATCTACACTGAAAGAATTTCAAGACTTTGTAAACTTTTGGCTCTTCCGTACTTGTTATGCTAAATCAACACTTTGGCAAAGGGAGCAGGGAGCAGGGAGCAGGGAGCAGGAGGAAGAGGCAGCTATATTGGAAAATTTTATGAGTTAAATAGCCTCAAAAACCTTACACAGTCAGCTTTTTGAGTTTTTTTAACTGGAAATTTAGCATAGCAGGTACTGAAGAACCAAACTTTTTGTGAAATATAGCATTTCTCTTTGAGTTGTGAACAAAATCCCTGTCTTGATGCAAAGCGCGAGTGGGGGAAACCACGGCAGTCGCTCATGGGGAGGGGCTGTGTGCGGAACCTGCGTCCGCACCTTGTAAGCCCCGTGGGAACCCCCAAGACCGCGCTGCCTTCCCAAGACCGCGCTGCATCGCTTAGGAAAAGGCAAGAGTTAATTAACTATATAGGGATTTTTAGTAGTAGTTGCGTCCGCCCGAAAAATGAAACGGGCAAGATGCCCGTTCCACCAACATGCCCGTTCCACCAACATGCCCGTTCCACCAACATGCCCGTTCCACCAACATGCCCGTTCCACCAACATGCCCGTTCCACCAACATGCCCGTTCCACCAACATGCCCGTTCCACCAACCAGGTTAAACAACTTTTCTAGGTACGCTTTCCGGATTAAGAATTAAATTCGCATCTATCGGCAAAGCCGACGCGGGGCGCGTTCAGGTCGCGCCTGAAGATGCACCGAATATGTCTTAAGCTTTACTTCGACTGGTATAAAACAAAATCGCTGAAGAATAGGGATTCTAGTAGTCTGCACTCAAGTAGACTACACCTAGTTGTGTAGAAAGAGAGGGATGACCAGAGGTCGAAGATGGCTCTAGGCTTAATCTGACGAACTTTTGTATTCTACTGAGTTTCTAATTGTTATCAGGATTTCCGAATCGAAAAAATTCAATTAACTAAAAGTTCTTGACCTTGGCCAAAAGGCCACGCTACGCGAACGGTCACGCTACGCGAACACATTACCGATTAGCCATTAATTGAATAACAAAATTACGAAATAGCACTACTACCTCTGGGATGATTTGATGTCCCATGTCAAATTCTTGATACTTGACCTGTATCCCTAAACCAGTTAGAGTATCTCTAGCATGGTGAGCAGCCATTAACTGTACAACCTCGTCTTGTCTGCCATGAACTATCAAAATGGGTGGTAATGACAAGCCTGTAGGAAGTTGGGGTTCCCTATGTAAATAGCCACTCATGGATACTAAGCCTGCTATTGGCAAGGTTAACCCTACATCTAATGTCATGGCTCCGCCTTGGGAAAATCCACTCAGAATGGTGCGGGATAGGGGCACGCCAGTGCTGCCTTCGTTCGCGTAGCGTGGCCTTTTGGCCAGGGATTTGAGCCAATCAATCAGCTTCTGTCTGCTTTCGGTTAAGCCTTGATAGCCGGGGACATTTAAGTCATACCACATTTTACCCCCAGGTACAGCAGGATGGTCAAAGGGAGCTTCAGCAAATAGAAACTGATAATCTGGTAAGTTTAGCCCCTTAGCCAAAGATACTAAATCTTGGGAGTTGGCTCCAAAGCCGTGTAAGCAGACAATTAATCCAGTTGGTGGTTGGTTGTTAGCAGGGGGAACGTTAATATACTTCAGTGACAAAGAGTTATCTCCAGAATCAGAGTAGGTGATCTCTTGAGAATTGTACGCTTTTCGGCAAGCAGTGGATAACAGAGTTATTCCCAGAGCTCCTAAACTTTGAGATATAAATTTTCGTCGCCTCAATCGATTGAGTTTCACCCTGCTTCCCCATTACCGATTACCTTAAATCGTTCCACCATTGACCAACCCCTTGCCTGTTGCTGTTCCTTGAGAACAACTGCACAGGTTAAATAGCATGACATCTATATACTAATAGAGTGCTGTCTCAATCAGTTATGGATGCATCTAGATACTCGACAATTCGGGTATTTGACCCAGGCAATAACGAAGAAGGCTACAAAGTCTGCCATCACAACAAAGCACAGGAGTTTTTTCAACAAACACTCCTGGGATTAGATCCAAAGCAAAAATTATCAGCTCAGTGGGAGCGAGATATTCAAGATTTACTGCTATCTTGGTTTCGCGCTGAGCCATCTACGGTTGAAACTACATCCCAGGCGTTAGCTGGACTTTGTCTTCGGTGCTATGTTTCTTCCTCGATCTTAAAGGCTTGTAAAACACTAGCGAGTCAGTTTTGCCTTGACTATCGCTTAACTTACCGTGAGCTGCTATCCTATGTACTCAATGATGATGGCAAAACTCCGATTATTCTCGATAGTGATGGCAAAACTCAACTGGTTCTGAATCAGCAAGGTCAAATTAAACGTGGACTTGGTCAGTTTTTTACGATTGATGTCTTAGCAAGCTATCGTCTGAACTCATCAGATCGCCTCAGTTTGGACAATTGGGCATATCGTAAAACTAAACAACATCCTGACATAAAACGTTGCTTAGCTGAACAGGGATTGCCCTTGTCCAGTAACTGGTCACTGTTGGGACGAGTTAAACTCAGACACCTTGAACAGCTCTATCCACGCGATCGCAAACTAGTAGAAACCTTCCATACTGTCTATTCTCAAGACAGACAACAGCAGCGGCGCAATAGAGTTAACCATAGAGTTAACCATAGAGTCAACCAATGCCTTGAGCCTAGGGATGACCAACTCCAAGACATGCTCCACCTGTTGCCAGAACGTGGTGTTATCATCAATTCCACCAAAGAGCTTCACAAAGAACTAACCAGGATAGCCAAGGGTCTGCAAGAAGAGGAGATTTGGAGCCGCAGAGGAAGTCCGATCTGGGAACCTCTAGAAGCACGGGTGCCAGAAACTGGGGAGTATGTCCCGAAAGAATTACCTGATCTAAACTCTATTAATACTATAGATCATTTAGGACAATCTGAATTGCAGGATTTTCTTGAACAGGGACTGATTGAGGTTTTAGATCACGCTATAGGGCAAGCGTTGGTTGAGCACATTGCCTCTTTAGAGCAAAGCCGCCGTTACGCTTGTTTTGCTTCAAAGGTTATCCCAGGTTTCCGATTCTTTTACTGTGAGGGGAAGTCTCTTAAAGAGATAGCAACCCTTTTGAATATGACCAATCATTCCCAAGCCAGCCGAGTTTTGGCACCAGGGAAACTGCTGAATCATGTTCAGTATCTGAGTGTAGAAAATTTTTTCCAGCTGATCTCAACAACGACTAAGGGATTAGGTCTCGAAGAAAATGCTACAAAGCTCGATTATTTGAGTAACGTGATGCAGGAAGTTGAGGCTTTCTTAAATACACAAGTTTTTCAAGCAGCGGTAGCCGAACTGAGTACGTCTAAAAGCCGTTCAATGAATAGTTTATATGCTCAGCGACTGTGCCGATATCTAGATGAATACAACAAAAAAAAACAAGGAGCAAACAATGAATAAGGCCAGTATAGAGTCAATGGATACAACCCTTCCAATACTAGAATACTTTTGGCTCGAAACAGAAGACTTTGAGCAAGCCATAAAGATTAGCAAACAAGTGAATAATGAAGTAAATCAGGAGGAAATTTATCTAAATAGTTTAGCATTATTTGGTTTTAAAAGATGGTTAGAAGAGCGGGTTTATCAGCTACCAATTATTACGGATAAATGTTCGGTGTATCAACCAGACTATGCTAATCTGATTGATACAGTATGTAATTTGAAAGTTGGGGAGTTTAATCTGTGTATAATTGTCACGGATAACTCCAATGAGCAATTGGTTACTGTACCAATAGCTGCGGTTGAATTACCAGAACTTGCGGCTCATTTCTATATCCTAATTGAGGTTAAAGAAACCCAAGAACAGGGTATTATTCGAGGTGTTTTACGTCACGACGAGTTGGTTAACTATAGCGAATCAACTAACTTACCACAAGGTAACCGTAACTATAATTTACCTCTGTCTTTATTTGATCAGCAACCAAATCATTTACTGCACTACTTGCGTTGGTTAGATTCCCAAGAGATCACAATTCCAGTTGCTGATACTAAGCGTTCTGTTCAGGAAATCCTACCATTCTTTGCTGAAACAGCCATTAATACAGCAGAGTGGCTGCGAGGAGAAATGGATGAGTTAGCAAGCTGTTTATCTTGGCAACTGCTTCCTGACTATACCTTTTCTAAGCCATCGATGCGTCGGATTAGTCCAGTATCGGATGAACCAGACAGATATCGAGCGATCGCTAAAGAGTTGAGACGACAAAAAGGATTAATTGTTCCGTCTCATGCTCGTGGTTCTTACCAAACTGTTAATTTAAATGGCATTCTGTTCAAACTATGTGCTGTTACCTGGTTCATTTACCAGAAAGCACCAGAAGATACTCGTGAATGGGCATTGCTATTGCTAATCGAAGACTGTCTTGGTAATACACTTCCCCCTGGTATGAAGTTACGAATCAGTGAATTCACTGGTGTTGTCTCTGAAGCGGTATTGGTAAATGAACGTTATCTCCATGTTGCAGTAGCAGGTAGCTGGAACCAAAAATTTGTAGTAACCATTTCTTTAAGTAACGGAGCATCATTAACTCTACTTCCCTTTGCTTTTGAGCCTGATAAATGTTTATGATATTTTAATAGGGAGTAGGGAGTAGGGAGTAGGGAGTAGGGAGTAGGGGTAATAAACAAGGAACAAATGACAACTAATCATCAAAGTAGTTTTAGACTAAATATTTGGCAAGCTGATTCATCCTGTCTGTTTTATTTACGGGGTAATCACGGACAGGAAGTATCCGCTAAGTTGGACTATCCAGCTAAAGTAATAGAGTGTTATGAAGAGTGGCGATACCTTTACCTCCAGTTTTACCCGAAATTGCGAGCAAGAGAATTATCTAGTGGTGCTATCACACCAGTAGTCGATGACTTGGGACATGAATTAGAAGAAGCAAAAGAGATATTTCTGGATGTTTTTCAACGGTGGTTAGGTCAATTACAGACTATTCGAGAAACAATTCAACATCAAATTTTAACTATTGCTAGAAAGGAATCACAGTCAAAGAAGACAGCAGAAGCCTATCGAGAAGTAGCTATTTTTATAGCCTGCGATTCTGTGGAATTGGCACGGCTTCCTTGGGAAGCATGGCAGTTGGTTCCAGAGGATATCCCCAGTGGAACCATTCGGATTACCAGGATTCCGATGACTACTCAGGCAGAAACAATAGCGCTAGATAATAAACTGCGCCATGGGAAACCTCGGATTTTAGCAATTTTGGGGGATAATACAGATCTGAATTTAGAGAAAGATAAGCAGGCTATTAAGTTGCTTAAAGGCGTTGCTCAAGTAGAGTTCTTTGACTGGCAACAGCAAGAGGATGGGGTGAATCTTAAAGCAGCACTGGCCGCAGAAATAACGGATGAAAGGGGGTGGGATGCTCTATTTTTTATGGGTCATAGTGATGAAACAAAAGTTACTGATGGAAAATTAGCGATCGCGCCAGAGCAGTTGGTATCTATCAGTGAAATTAAGGAATACCTAACTACTGCTAAAAATCAGGGGCTTCAGTTGTGCGTCTTTAACTCCTGTCGTGGTCTAAAAATTGCCAATCGGTTGGCTGATTTAGGATTGCAAGTGGTGATCATGCGGGAGGAAGTTCATGATAATGTGGCTCATGTATTTCTCAAAGAATTTTGCAGCAGCTTAGCTCAGTATCAGGATGTCCAGGAAGCAATGCTGGCAGCTTGTCGCAATTTACAGGTAGGTGAAAAGTTTGTTTATCCATCAGCTTACCTGATTCCTTCGTTTTTTAGTCCCTATGGTGCCAAGCCATTTCGGATTGAGCCTTGGGGTTACCAGAAACTACTTCAGCAGTGGCTACCTAAACCAAAAGAAGCGATCGCATTAGCTAGTGTGCTTTTAGTTAGCGCTATGGTTCCTGTACAAGACATGTTGCAAGATGGGCGAACCTTTGTTCAAGCTGTCTATCGTGATAGCACAAACCAGTTTCCTCGGGAGGGTTTATCCTCCCAGAAGCCACGCTCTGTACTGTTAATTGCTATTGATCAAGACTCAATCAATCAGGCGCAACTGGAAATTAAAGGCTTTAAAACCCAGCCGATGGAACGGGAATACCTTGGCAAATTAGTCAGACAACTCTCGAACTCAGGCGCTAAGGTAATTGGAATTGATTATCTGCTGCATACCCAAGAACCGAGAGAGGAAAAACTGGCTAGTGCGATTCAATCCGCTGTTAGTCAACAGGATACCTGGTTTGTCTTTGGGGTCAATCAGGATAAAAATCGCAAGGTGTTTCCCAAAATTGCTAGCCCTAAATGGAGTCTACAAGGGGATATTACCTTTTTCCGTTGGGATATGGAACTCCCCCAGGATGCCACCTGCAACAAGTCATGTCCTTTTGCCTATCTACTGGCTCTATCACACCAGTTGCACCAACAGCCAAACCACGGGATAGGATTAAATCCTAATGTTGAAAGTACCACCAACTTTCAGCAGCAAGTTAGTCAGTATCTTCAGCAAGTCAGTAGCCAGGATAATGCGATTGGCCGTAGGCCACGCTACGCGAACGCATCCCTCAAACCAAAGAATCTACCTTTTGCGATTGGCCGTAGGCCACGCTACGCGAACGCATCCCTCAAACCAAAGAATCTACCGTTAGGGATGCGCTATATTATTGACTTTTCTATTCCTCCAGAACAGGCTTATGAGCACAAGCCTGCTTGGGAATTCCTCAAAAGTGACTTTCCTAACATTGAGCAGCAAGTGGTTATCATTGCCTCTGGGGGATATGATGAAGCCGAGGATAATTTTTCTCTACCTCTAGCTATTGAATATTGGTGTGATCCACTGAATCGAACCAGAAAGCCACCAGATACTTGTCCGAAGGTATTTACCGGAGGTGAAGCCCATGCTTATATGGTTCACCATTTTTTATCGAAACATACAATAAAATTAATTCCCGACAGCTGGATGATTCTATTAGCAGCATTGTTAGGAAAAGGAACAACGCTGCTACTGCTGCAGCAAAAGCCTCAAAAACGACAGCAATCAATATTGATCTTAGTTGGTGCTACAGCGGTCTATGGAATAATCGGACTACAGGCTTATATCTCAGCTTCTATTTTAATTCCTATAGCTTTACCATCAATTATACTCTGGTTTTATATTATTTAGTTAATTATTAATTTAATTCCCGGCAAGCCTTTGGCCTTTAAATCCTATGTATCGATTAATCAGAGTCTTTTATCTACTGCTAATTACTGGAACGATGAGTATTAGTTTTCCGACCTCATCAGTATCAGTTGGATCTTCGTTTACCAGTCAAGGGAATCAAGTAGCGAAAGCAGTAAGTCAAACCAAACAGAAAACACAATCTGTATGGGCTAAGATCCGAGATCTTTTTCGTAGGAAGAAAGATGAAGCAGGTACCCATGGAGAGTTTTGTTCAATTTCTCCTAATATTGCTGCCTATCGCACCTGGAGTGACCAACCTCTATTTGCTTGGGAAGGAAGTGTTAATATCATTCAAGTTCGTTACTCTCGCTATGAAAAAGCCTTATGGTCTTATCAGGTAAACGATAATCAGACTAGTGTTATTTACAATGCTGATGGTAAAGGTCAGCCACTTCAACGAGGTAAAGAATATTATTACTGGGTAGAGTATAACACAACTGATAATAATGGACAACTAATTACAGATACCGAAACTATTCCCTTTCAAGTTATGGGTGGTGAAGCGTATCGGATTATCCAAGCTGAATTGCCAGCTGAGCATAAAACTGCTCAGCTGGCGAGTTACTTTGCTGATCACGATCTTTTCCTAGATGTGGTACGAGTGATTTCGGTGTTTGGGGACTTAGATAATTGGAAAACTAATACTGAGGAATTATATCAAAAGTTTTGTGAGTAGTCAAGGACGAATTTATCTTAAAAATTACTGTAAAATAAATTAGTCTGACTCCTGACTCGAAGCTCCTCAATCAGAGGATAGTTTGTTATGTCGAAATCAGGTATTATCAGTCTTCACAATTCATAATTTTTAGTTTTCATAGTCTAACGAGACTAGTCTTAACTACAGGAATTACACAGCAAATATACCTGTAGTGTTCTACTACCTATAGTTTTTTTTGACTAGTTTTGCCTAAGTCCTAAACTAGTTTCATATTTCCTTAAAACTCTCTTCACAACTCCCTTGATTATATTGATAATAACTTGATACAAGTTGTCCGGATCATTTGATAAGATCATTATAATCAACGTCACTTGATTGTTTTTACAGAAACCTGGAACGGCATAGGAAGCTATAGTTATCAACATTCATTGAGGGGTTTGAGGGAGCTCCTGAATTATATTAGCGCTGTTAGTTATAACCTCTCGTTGCTAGGGAATTTATCAACTACCAATCTAATCAGCCATTAAAGTGAATTTTTGTTTGAACAGTCAGTAGTAACCAAATGTAGTCGAGATAATCTAAAAATGAAAAAAAAACTTGCCAAAATTGTTAATACTGCACTCACCAGTGTTGCTCTGTGTATTGCGATCGCATCTTACGTTTATAAAGCAGAGGCTGCTCCTGTGTTTCTAAATCTTTCCTGGGAAGGAATTAATGGGTTGAGAGTTGAATTGATGTTCAGGTTCGACCAGCAGTTTGTACTGGGATTTTAAGATAAGCTGTTGTGCATTTAAATTGCACAACAGCAAGGCAGAAGGCAGAAGGCAGAAGACAGAAGCGATGCACTTGGGTTTCAGTCATTTTGGTAGCGCCGACGTATTTCCCTAGCTCTGGTTGGCTTTCAGGGGATTTCGAGTCTAGAGCCTTTGAAAGTGCCACTAGGAGCAATCGTTACCGAGAATAAAGTATAGCGCTGTGCCCAGGGAATAGGAAATAGTTAAAGAAACTGACCCCGGCGTGGGGAGATGGCTATCTCCCCATCTACATCTTAGCGTGCTACTTTTATGAATTGGTATTATGAATTGATATTATTTCGGTGGTGCCTTCCAGGGTAAAATAAAATCTACTAATGAGTCAAACAAAATGGTCTAACTTCTACAAATTAGAAGACTGGTGGTCTGTATGGATTGGTCTGCTGTTATTGGGGACAGTGTTTAGTGGCATCATAACTGTTGTGCCAAAGATGCCCAAATGGAAAGGGATAGATCTATTATCGGCACTCCCCTGGGAATTGCTTCCTAAACTGGCATTGCTCGCCATTGGTTTATGTGCTCTGTTTACCCTTGGCAACCTGGTAATGAAGGGAAAAGAAGGCAGAAACATGATACCAGGCTTTTTGGTTATATTTCTTTTAGCAGTTTTATCCTATATACTGGGGAATTCACAGACCGCTAAAGCAATTAACCTCGGCTATGCTTTCTGGGCATTGTTGATTGGACTAATCATCAGCAATACTATTGGTACACCAAGGTGGATGATGCCAGCGGTGCGTACTGAATATTACATCAAGACTGGCTTAGTGATTCTCGGTGCAGAAATTCTCTTTAACCGAATTGTGGAATTCGGACCTTATGGTTTAGCGATCGCTTGGCTAGTTACGCCTATTGTGATCATATTTATGTATCTGTTTGGTACTCGCTTTCTGAACATGCAGCAGAAATCACTGGTGATGGTAGTCGCAACATCAACATCAGTGTGTGGTGTATCAGCCGCTATTGCAGCAGCAGCAGCTTGTAAGGCTAAGAAAAACGAGTTGACTTTAGCTGTAGGGATGACTCTCATTTTTACTGTTGCCATGATGGTGATCATGCCCTTGTTTGTCAAGGCTGTGGGTATGAATGAATTAGTCAGTGGTGCATGGCTGGGGGGAACCATTGATTCTACTGGCGCAGTTGTCGCTGCTGGTGAAACAGTAGGGGAAATCGCTGGTCAAGCTGCTGCTTTAGTAAAGATGATTCAAAATATGCTGATCGGCGTGATAGCTTTTGCGATCGCTTTATTTTGGGTCTTTTGTGTAGAGCGCGAGCCAAATGCTCCTAAACCACAAATGAGGGAATTATGGGTACGTTTGCCCAAGTTTATCTTAGGTTTTATAGCTGCTTCTGTGTTAGTATCCTTTGTTTTTATTCCCTTGATGGGAATGGATACAGTTAAAGGGATTCTTAGTCAAACCAAGACCTATCGCGGCTGGCTATTTTGTATCGCATTTTTGTCCATTGGTCTAGACTCGAACTTTCGGGATTTAGGGACACAACTTCAGGGTGGTAAACCCATGATTCTTTACTTGGTAGGACAGAGTTTTAACATTGTGCTTACTTTGGCTATAGCGTGGCTAATGTTAAGCGGAATTATTTTTCCTATACCGGAGTTAGCACAGTGATAAACACTATCCGAAAATCCCTAATCTTTTTGATGAGTATTTGCGCACTTCCGCTACTACTGTGGTTATTGAATAGCTTGATAGTAGATGGTTATTTGGGGTCGAGCGTACAGGATATTTACGAAAACGAGAGTGATGCTTCAGGAATTTTCTGGACAGATGTAGAGATACTATCTCACGATTAACCTATTCAACTATAGCACTTATCAATTGGGTTGGTAACTGCTCTATATATCAGATAATTTCTGATAAATTTAAAGTAAATCCAGGCAAAATATCTTCTCCTGATAAGGTTTTCGGAGATTGGATAATTTCTAAATCTTGATTGGGACGATAGATTTCCACAACCTTATTTTGGGGATCAATTAACCATCCTAATCTAGCGCCGTTTTCCATATATTCTCGGACTTTAGTTTGCACCATTTTCAGCGATGCAGCGCGGTCTTGGGGGTTTCCCCCATGAGCGACTGCATCAAGACAGGGAATCACTCGGAGAACGCAATTCCAACACAAAATCAGGACATAAAGGAACAAATTTATCCTGTTCTTCTGAGGTTAACCCTTCCCAACGCTCTCGTTTAATCCAAGACGCATCAGGGGAACGATTGGCTCCATTAGGCACTTTAAATCCTGTATTAGAGTCAAATGCAACACCAAGTTTCATTTGACTGCTCCACAATTCTAGTTGAGTCGATAGTTTAATATTTCGTCTACCTGTATTTCCTCCGGTAGGTGACATGATGATTAAATCTCCTTCAGAGGTGCGCTCAAATCTTAAATCCCTGTTATCTTGACAAAGCTGGAAAAATTGTTCGTCACTTAAATTAATAGTTAATTCGAGGGTATCAGGTAAATATACCATGTTAATTACCTCCAAAATTATACAATAACTTATTGAATGAAAAAGGATAATTTAAGCGATTTTTATTTTTATTTTTTACTTTTTAACTATCAATTTTTAAAACTTGAACCATCGCGTGATAAGCAGCTTTAGGACGATAGGAGTTATCGAAAGGTAGAGGGGAATCTGGTTTACCAAATAAATCCGGAATCCAGGAATGATGATCTGCAAATTCCCAAGTTAAGAACGCTGTACAATTGGGAGCCTCTAAACAAACTTGGAGTATATCTCGATATACCTGTGTCTGAGCAGCCACCCGTTCTTCTTGTGTGCCGCTACCATCATGGATTTTTACGTCCATCTCTGTGACCTGAACCTGCAATCCCAACTCACCCAGACGTTTCATGTTTGCTGCTATTTCTTCTGGCTTAGGAGGATTTTGAATACTAATGTGCATCTGAAAGCCAATGCCATGAATTGGGACATCCCGTTGCCGCAAGTCTTTGACCATGGCATAAATCGCATCTGACTTTGCCCCAAGTCCTTCTCCAGCGTAGTCGTTATAAAACAAGGGAACTGTGGGGTCAGCTTCATGAGCCCACCGAAATGCCAACTCAACGTATTCTGGTCCAATGCCGCGCAACCAAATTGTATCTCGTTTCCTTTGTCCTGCTGAGTCTTGGTCTGCTACCGCTTCATTGACCACATCCCAAGCTGCTAATTGTCCCCGATAGTGACCAACAACAGTATGAATATGTTGTCGCAGGATATAGATTAACTCTTCTGTTGTCCATTGTCCGTGGGTTAGCCATCAAGGCACACTATGATGCCAAACTAGATTATGACCGCGCACCTGCATGTGATTGGCTTTCGCCATGGCCACAAAGTTATCAGCAGCTTCAAAATTATAGTGATGGCGTTGCGGCTGTAGCGCCTCAAACTTCATGATATAAGTTGGTGTCACCATGTTATATTCACGCATCAACACCTGCTCCATCAAACGTGTACAAAGCGTCACATAACGAGACTTTGTGTGTTGATTTCCTGCTTCAACGGGGGCATGGGAGCGGTTAACCCTTAGCAGGCTTACGAGTCGAGCCGTACTCGTTATAGCTTTCTAGGTTCATTGAGGCATTCCAATCCCGATCAATCTTATTTCCACAGCAACCACACTCATAAATCCTTTCAGATAAAGGCATTGGCTGTTTATTTCCGCATGATGAACATAATTGACTAGATGGAAAGAACCTGTCAGCTATTACTAACTTGGCACCGTAGCGTTCACACTTATACTGAAGTTGCCGCCTGGCTTCATACAGTCCATTATCACCGATAACTTTGGCTAATTTATGATTAGCCATCATCCCAGACACGTTTAAATCTTCTATGACAACTACGCTGTGGTTTTTAGCTATATAAGTGGTCATCTTGTGAAGATAATCTTTTCGGATATCAGCAACTCGACGGTGAAGTTTCTGTACTTCAAGCTTGGTTTTTGAGTAATTCTGAGAGCCTCTTACTTTTTTAGATAATTTCCGTTGAACTCTAGCTAATTTCCTTTGAGCGTTGCGGTAAGGCTTAAGTCCTTCAAACTCAACACCAGAGCTTAATACAGCTAGGGTTTTTATCCCAAAATCCACACCAACTCTTTCTCGTTCTTTAAGTGTTGGTTCAAAGGTCTTTTCAATAGAGAAGCTAATATACCACTCCCCGGCTTTTTTGTAGATTGTGACTTTTTTAGTTAGACAATCTGGTAGGGCTTCAAACGTTCTAACCTGCTTCAGGAAGGGTAAGTTATGAATTAGTCCACCTAATCGAATCGGTCTTCCTGAATTATCGATAGTAAAGCGATCATTTCTACCCTTGCATTTGAATCTAGGGTACTTACCCCATCCTTTGAAAAACCTTTTGAATGCTTCCCCTAAATTGATGAAGGCATATTGGTAAACCTTTGAGGATAATTCCCTCATCCAGGGATACTCAGGTTTGACATGGTTGGTAAATAACCGCTTTAGGGTTTTAATGTTAGGCTTTAACCCTTGATTGTAGGCATCTTTCCACATCCCTAAACCCCAGTTGTACACCCACCGACTAAAACCAGCGTGTTTGGCCATCAACGTTTTTTGACGGTTGTTAAGCTTCAGTTTTGTCGTGTAAGAGTGATTGGGAGCCATAGGGTGTTAGCCTGTTATTACCTATATTATACCCACAAAACCGCTCAATGAGCAAGGGCGAATACTGCTTAAAAGTAATGCTAAAAGAACATGAACACGGTCAGCTACAAAGCTCGAACGCAGACGTCAATGGTTGGTCTATGTCTCAGGCGGCGAATATATCCGCAAGCTACCGAAAACAGACGCAAAGTAACGCTAACTATTTACTAAGTCTCAACTCCCGATAACTAGGATCGTCCCGCAACGGTTCCATCGACACTCCCGTTCCAATCGCCAATTTACGCTTTTGTGCCAAGGAACGTAAATTACTGTTATTTGTATTCATCTCAATTTATTCTATTGACTGTTGACTGTTAACTGTTGACTGTTAACTGTTAACAGTCAACAGTCAACCTGCAACCTGCAACCTTAAACCTTAAACCTACCAACCTTAAACCTCCAACCTTGGCCTATGGGCCACGCTACGCGAACAACCTGCAACCTGCAACCTACAACCTGCAACCTGCAACCTGCAACCTTCAACCTTCAACATTAAACCTTCAATCCTTTTTACTGTCATATTTCAGTTATTAATCTTCGATATCGCATCCCTGGTGACTGAGACACTAATCCCATTAGTTCCAACTGTAACAAGGCACTGGATACTGAGCCTGCTTCTAAAGCTGCTTGCTGGACAATGATATCGAATGGGGTTGGTTCAAATGCGATCGCATCCAACACTTTTGCCAATTCTGGCTCTAAGGTTGGTACGGGTAAAGCGGGTAAAGGTTTTTCTACAGCCGAGTGGGGGTCAAGTTCTGGAATAGCTCCGAGCATTTCCAACAAGTGACCTTCACTTAAAATTACATGGGCACCCCGATTTAACAGTCCCAAACAACCGATAGAATTGGGATTATCTAAGGAACCTGGTAGTGCATAGACATCCCGACAGAACTCATTGGCTAACCTAGCAGTAATTAGCGCTCCGGACTTGTTAGGCGCTTCCATCACCAAAACTGCACGGCTTAAACCAGCAATAATCCGATTCCGTTGGGGAAAGTTGGAACGTGCGGGTTTCGTACTAGCTGGATACTCACTGAGTATCAATCCCTGTTCTTGAATTTGTTTATAAAGATAACTATTGCTCAAGGGATATACCACATCAAGGCCAGTTCCCAAAACTGCTATTGTCCTACCACCCGCTTCCAGACACCCGCGATGGGCTTGTGTATCAATTCCCACTGCCATACCGGACACCACTGTAAAACCATGCTTAGCAAGGGTAGCACTGATTTTACGAGTCCAACGTTTACCGTATTCGGTGGGATTTCGAGTACCCACAATACCGACTATCGGCTTGCTACCGTAATTTTCTTGTAGATCAACTAGTCCGCTATAGTATAGCGTTGCGGGAGGACTAGGAATTTCCTGTAACAAGCGGGGATACTCCCCATCCGCTGGTGTCCAAAAACAAGGATTTTTGACCAAGTGTTGCTCAAGTAGCTGTTCCGGATTAGTTTGCCCACGCATTTTCACTACTCTTTCGATCAGCCGCACCCCGAACCCTTCAACTGCTCCTAACTCTGAAGCTGAAGCTTTCCAAGCCTCTGCTAGAGTCCCAAACTGTTGCTGTAGCCGTTGGAGCAATACTGATCCGATACCGGGAACTTCGGACCATGCTAGCCAGTACGCACGTTCTTCTTCCTTGGTCAATCGCTTCGCTCCAATTATAAATTATCAATTTATATTTCAAAAATACCCCATAATTTGAATTATAAATTTTCAAAAAAAATCTAATTTTATTAATTCTTAATTCTTAATTCTTAATTCTTAATTCTTAAACTGGATGCTGTCCATAAAACGGCAGTACTTCTGACCAGTTGGGGCGCTTTCCCTGTTGCCAATCGAGATAAGCAAGTTCCAAGACACCCCTAGCATAACTTCCCAAATTTGCCGGAGCCTCTAGCAATCGTAATGGTGTTTCTAAGGTATCCAAAACTTGTTTCCATTGATCTGAAGTCATGACAGCATCTGGTAATATCTTCCTCAGCCCCAGACCAGCTATTGATGGCTGATAGATGGCGGTATAAAGCTGACCACGTTGGGCAGGCATTTGAATAGCAATCTGAGTGCTGTTCCCGTAGCGTGGGCGTAGCCCATGTGCTGAATCCTGAGTCCTAATTGCTAATTGCTGTTCCCGTAGCGTGGGCGTAGCCCATGTGCTGAGTCCTGATCCAGAGTTGTCTTGATACATAGCACCCTCTTCCTCCTCTTTGCCCTCTTTCCCTAACCAGGCGATCGCTGCCAGTGTAGAAATGCCAAACAGGGGAATATCTAACTGTTGTGCTATGGTACGAGCAGTAACTATACCGATACGGGTACTCGTAAAGCTACCCGGTCCGATAGCTACCGCAATGAATTCTAAGTTTTCCCAAGTTTGGGAATTGAGAAATTCAGTCAAGTGCTGATGCAATTGGCCAGACAACTCTCGCCCTAAGTCCCAAGTTTGGCAGCGGGTATCCCTGGCAAAGTTACTGGTCACTAGCCCCAATTGAGGACTAGTGGTGTGAAGGGCAAGAGCATATTTGTTTGCTTCGAGAATCGGCATTTGTTGGTATGATTTTCGATTGGAGAACTCTTGATAAAGTACCATCACAGCTAAAAGGTGATCACTATCCATGGATCCTACCCTGACTCAAATTGGGACTCAGATGTCCAAACTGACTGGTGTCCGAGCGATTATGAAAGATATTATCGAAACGCTACGAGCTGGTCAGGGACAAGATTGGATTAATCTCAGTGCAGGAAACCCAGTGATTTTGCCACAAGTCGAGCAACTTTGGCGCGATTGCACGGCACAACTGTTGGCTAGCTCAGAGTATGGTGAGGTGATTTGCCGCTACGGGTCATCTCAAGGATATCAGCCTCTGATCGATGCGATCGCAAAGGATTTCAATCAACGCTACGGTCTTTCCCTAAGCGATCGCCATATCCTGATTACTCCCGGTTCTCAATCGATTTACTTCTACGCCGCTAACGTTTTTGGTGGCTACACCAGCAGCGGCCAGCTCAAACAAGTGGTCTTGCCCCTTTCTCCAGAATACACTGGCTATGGAGGAGTAAGCTTGACTCCAGAAGCAGTATATGCATACAAACCTACTCTGGAAATTAACCACGAGCAACACCGTTTTAAGTATCGCCCTGATTTCAGCCAATTGAAGATTAGCGAAGAGACTGGCTGTGTAATTGTTTCCCGTCCCTGTAATCCCACTGGCAATGTCCTAACCGATGAAGAAGTAATCAAAATTTCGGAAATGGCTGCACCCTTCAATGTGCCAGTGTTGATTGACGCAGCTTATGCTCCACCCTTTCCAGCACTGAACTTTACCGAAATGACACCAGTCTTTCGAGACAATATCATCCACTGTCTGAGTTTATCAAAAGCTGGACTACCTGGGGAACGGGTTGGTGTAGCAATTGGAAATCCCGAGCTAATTAGCATTTTACAATCCTTCCAGACCAATCTTTGTATTCATTCGGCTCGCTATGGACAAGCTATTGCCGCAAAAGCGATCGCATCTGGAGCACTCCCTGAGATTGCCACTAATGTGGTTCGCCCCCACTACCAGCAAAAGTTTGTGACCCTTGAACTGACATTAGACAAATTCATGCCCAAAGACTTGCCTTGGTTCTTGCATCGGGGTGAAGGAGCTATCTTTGCTTGGTTGTGGTTACAGGATTTGCCAATTACCGACTGGGAACTGTATCAAAAGTTGAAGCAGGTGGGTGTGATTGTGGTGCCTGGGAGTACATTTTTCCCTGGCTTACGAGAAGACTGGTCTCACCAGCAACAGTGCATTCGCATCAGTCTTACCGCTAGTGAAGAAGAAATTGAAATGGCCATGCAGCGTTTAGCAACATTGGTCGAGGAAGTCTATCGGATGGGGTCAGATTAGTATTTCTGTTGGAGATGTTGTGATAATCTAACAGCGTTCGGTGAGTACTTGTTAGATCAGTACTGATTAAATAATATTCACATCATATTAACAGATGGAACAGCAGCAGCTAGCACAAGTGTTGGAAACTGGCGATCTAGGGGAGTTGCTAGGCATTATTAACCAGCCTAACTTGCTCACAACCCTTAATTATACACAGATGTGTAGGATTATCAAAGGACTTGGGCAAGTAGTGGAACAACAAGCTGCTCAGTTAACTCAGGTCAATCAGCAATTACAACCGGAAATTACCAACTGTAAGCAGGCTCAGGAGAAATGGCAACAGGCTGATCAGCAATTGGAATACCAATTTCAAAAACAGACAACAGAATTGTCCGAAGCTAATCATCAGCTGCGACAAACAAAAGAGCAACTAGAGGCAGTTTTGGATGCTGTACCGGGAGCGGTGTCTTGGATTAGTGCTGATGGTCGATATCTTGGGGTTAACCGACATCTGGCTCAGAGCCTGCAATTACCTCCAGAGACTTTTGTCGGTCAAGAGTTGGGTTTTCTGCAGAGCAGCCCTCAGTTTGTCGGCTTTATGACTCAGTTTCTCGCCTGTGGGGACTCAGGATCTTCCCAGGTGGTTGAGCTCAAAGTGAAAAATTCTTCGAGATATTATCTAATTGCCGCTCAGAAGTACCAGCAAGGTGCTGCAGCCGTGTGTGTAGGGATTGATATCACCGAGCATAAACAGGCAGAATTAGCTCTACAACAGCTCAACCAGGAACTAGAACTGAGAGTCGAACAACGGACTTCTGACCTACAGAACGTCAATGAACAACTTCGCAAAAGTGAGGAACAATTTCGCCTGATTTTTAAACTATCTCCCATGGGTATGGCAATTACCAGCACTGATAACTCCGTGCTAAAGGTTAATCAAGCCTTTTGTGACACGGTTGGTTACACAGCCGAGGAACTGAGGCAGAAAAAGGCTACAGATATTATCTACCCCGATGATTTCACAATTAACCTTACCCCGAATCAAGAGTTGTGGCCAGGAAGAACATCCCACTTTCAGATGGAAAATCGCTTACTGTCGAAAGATGGTAGAGTTATCCATGTTTTGACCAAGAAAGCAGTTTTAGTCAGGGATGCTCAAGGTAAGCCCCGAAAATTTCTGTATCAAATTGTAGATATCACCGAACGCAAGCAAGCGGAAAATCAAGTTAGAGCCTCTCTAACCGAAAAAGAGGTTTTGCTCAAAGAAATTCATCACCGGGTCAAAAATAACCTGCAAATTATTTCTAGCCTACTCCGCCTACAGTCGAGGCAACTTGAAGATCCACAAGCATTAAGTTTGTTCAAAGATTCCCAGCATCGGGTTCAATCTATGGCTCTGATTCACCAGCAGCTGTATCAATCCCCAAATTTAGCCCAGATTAATTTCGGAAAATACATTCAAACCTTAACCAATAACTTGTTCCGTTCCTACGGGATTAACCGACAGACAATCGCCCTCAATATTGAAGTTACCACAGCTCCCTTAACCATTGATGTAGCTATTACCTGTGGGCTAATCATCAATGAATTGGTGTCTAATTCACTCAAATATGCCTTTCATGAACATAAAGAGGGTAAGATTGAAATCAGTCTAAGTTCAGATCAACAGGGTCAGCTAATCCTTACGGTAAGTGATAATGGTATTGGTTTACCGGACAATTTAGACTTTCAATCCACTAAATCCCTTGGTTTGAGTATTGTTCGTAACTTGACTGCACAACTGGGGGGTAACATCATCCTTGACTGTAGCCAAGGCACTAGATTAAAAATAAACTTTCCCCATTCACTGGATCTCTAGGGCAAGTCGAGCATGACCAAGAAAAAAATCCTAGTTGTTGAAGATGAAACACTTGTGGCTATGGATATCAAGAATAGCCTCAAACTTTTAGGGTACATGGTTCCTGCTGTGGCTGTATCTGGAGAAGAAGCAGTTAGAAAAGCTGAGGAAATCCAACCAGATTTAATCCTGATGGATATTCGTCTGAAAGGGGAAATAGATGGAGTGACTGCTGCAAGGCTGATTAGGACAAAATTGAAGATCCCAGTGGTCTATTTGACTGCCTATAGCGATGAGCTCACCCTAGAAAGAGCTAAGATAACCCAACCCTTTGGTTACCTTCTGAAACCATTTGAGGAAGAAGAACTGCGAGTTACCATTGAAATTGCCCTTTCTCGCTTTCAAGCAGAAGCAAAAATCCGTCAAGCACTAGTAATAGAACAGGAGCTTAGAGAGCAAAAATCTAGCTTTGTCTCTATTGTTTCCCACGAATGTCGTACACCTTTGAGTAAAGTTATCCTAGCTACTGAATTGTTAGAACGCTATAGCAAACATTTGGTCAAAGATAAACATCGCAAGTATTTTGAACAAATTAAAGGCTCTATCCAAGATATGAGACAACTCTTGGATGAAATTATATTTATTGAAAAAGCAGAAGGAAACAAGCTAACTTTTAACCCAACTCCAATTAACCTAGTAGAATTCTGCTCTGATTTGATAGAGCAGATGCAGTTGGCTACCGGGGGGAGCCATAGGATTATTTTTACTCCTCAAGGTAATATTCCTGATGCCTATATGGATACCCAACTCCTTCGATATATTTTCAATAACTTGCTATCCAATGGGATTAAGTATTCTCCTGAAGGGGGAACGGTAGAGTTTCAGTTAACCGTGGAAGGTAACTGGGCAATTTTTAAAATTAGAGACTCGGGAATTGGTATTCCCAAACAAGAGATTTCCCAGCTGTTTGAACCTTTCCAGCGAGCTAGCAATGTTGGGGATATTCCTGGTACAGGTCTAGGATTATCGATTGTTAACAAGAGTGTAGAGCAGCACCGTGGTCAAATTTTGGTAGATAGCCAGGTTGGTGTAGGAACTTTGTTTACCGTTAGACTACCCCTGTCGAGTCAGGATTGGGAGTAAGCTGGTCTTCCTTTGAATGCCATGGTTATGACAGCAGGGGAGCAGGGGCAGACTTGATCTAACTGCATAATACAATTTATGCATTTAATTTATGCATTTTTTTAATTAAAATCAGTATTTAGTAACAAAATATACAAAATTTTAGCAATACTTTAAATTAATTTATCAACATCAAGAGTAGTGACATCAGAGGCTCTGGACAAAACTTCTGGCAATTGAGCAAAAGGCAACGAGGGAACAGCTGTCAATAACCCCAACCTACTTCGTTGTTCGCGAAGCGTGGCCTACGGCCAGGTTGGGGCTTGAGAAGACAAGCAACTTCTCAGGTTTGACTAGACCATTGAACCGAATTCTGGCACGAACGTTCGGATGCTTCCCCAGTCCGAACCTCTTCAAAACTGTGTTGTCAGTTGCTGTTAGACAGGACATCTTGAATCTGGTGGTCGTTCGCGTAGCGTGGCCTACGGCCAGGGGACGGGTTTTTAACCTAAATACTTTGTCTCGTGAGGTTTATCACCATGCTACGAGTTCCAGTTATTTCACCTAATGGAAAGCCCCTGATGCCAACAAAAGCTTCTCGCGCTCGTCGTTGGTTGAAACAAGGTTTTGCCGTTGTTTACCCAAACGATTTAAATATTTTCGCCATTAAATTAGTTAATCAACCATCTGGAAGCCAAACCCAAGACATTGCTGTTGGAGTTGATCCCGGCAAACTGTTTTCTGGCATTGCTGTTCAGTCTCAAACCACTACTCTTTGGACGGGGCATTTGGTACTGCCGTATAAAAGAGTTCGTGACCGGATCGATACTCGACGAATTATGCGTTCGCGTAGCGTCGGCTTCGCCGAAAGAACTCGCCGGAGTCGTCGGATTAACCGCAAAGTCTCCTATTCCAAACGTGCTCACAGACAGAAGCGCTTTGAAAACCGGATAGCAAAAAAGGTTCCCCCTTCCATTCGAGCAAATCGTCAGCTCGAATTCCAAGTGGTGAGTGAACTGTTTCGTTTATACCCAGTCAAAGCTATTGTCTACGAAGTGGTCAAAGCACGCGGTAATAAAGGGTTCTCTCCCGTAATGGTAGGTCAACACTGGGCAATCTCCCAGTTACAACAGATGGCTCCGGTTACCCGAAAGCAAGGGTGGGAGACGGCATTGAAGCGAGAAGGATTGGGACTGACCAAAGACAAAACCGACAAAAGTCGTCAAACGCTGGAAACCCATGGGGTAGACGGAATTGCACTGGCTGCCACTCACTTTTTCCGTCGTCGGAATTACTATTATCGCAACGGTAAGGTAAGTTTCCCAGAGAACTGCACCGTAACCAATGCTTTGTTCGCTGTAGTCAGACGAGCACCCATCAGCCGCCGTCAGTTGCACTTACTGCAATTTTCTAAAGGTGGAAAACGGCGTAAGTACGGGGGGACAACCACTCGTCACGGTTTTCGCAAAGGAGATTATGTCGAAGCGGTTAAAGCTGGTAAAACTTATCGAGGTTGGGTCAGTGGTGAGACGGCAAAACAAGTCTCTGTTAGCAACATTAATTGGAAACGGATCGGACAATTTTCAGCCCGGAAAGTCCGACTCCTCAAACGTGCAACGGGCTTAATTGTTAACTACTAGATGGAGGCGCGGCTTTCCTCCCCACCCTGAACGTTCGCGCAGCGTGGCCTACGGCCAGGGATGGGGTATCCAGCCGCGAAGATTTGATGACCAGCGCAGCTAAGCCAGCCGCAAAACTAAACAAATTTGAGAAATTCAAGGCAGAGAAAGATGGTCTTGCCATTAAAGAACAAATAGAAGAGTTTGCTAGAATTGGCTGGGAAGCAATAGAGCCAGATGACCTACAGCATCGGCTGAAGTGGATGGGTGTTTTTTACCGACCTGTCACTCCAGGCAAGTTCATGCTAAGGATGCGGACACCCAACGGCATTCTCAACAGCACTCAGATGCAGGTACTAGCTGAGATAGTGCAGCGCTATGGTGAAGATGGTAGTGCTGATATCACGACCCGCCAAAACATCCAGTTGCGAGGTATCCGCATTGAAGACATGCCTGATATTTTCCGCAGGTTCGAGCAAGTTGGCTTAACTAGCGTCCAATCCGGTATGGACAATGTCCGCAATATTACTGGTTCTCCCATGGCGGGGATAGATCCCGATGAATTAATTGACACTCGGGATCTTGTCCAAAAGGTACAGGACATGATCACTAATAACAGCCAAGGAAATTACGAGTTTACTAACTTGCCCCGTAAATTCAATATTGCTATTGAAGGGGGTCGGGATAACTCAGTCCATGCTGAAATTAATGATATTGCCTTCGTGCCTGCCTACAAAGATGGACAACTAGGCTTGAATGTACTCGTAGGTGGCTTTTTCTCGGCCAAGCGTTGTGAAGCTGCTGTTCCCCTCAATGCTTGGGTACTGCCTAATGATGATGTAGTTGACTTGTGTCGTGCTATTCTGGAAGTTTATCGCGACGAAGGCTCGCGGGCGAATCGGCAAAAATCCCGGATGATGTGGTTGATTGATGAGTGGGGGATTGACAAGTTCCGCGAGGAAGTCAGTAAGCAGTTTGGTAGAGAACTCCCTACGGCTGCTCCTCACGATGAAATAGATTGGGAAAAACGAGACCATATTGGTGTCTTTGCCCAAAAGCAACCAGGTCTGAATTATGTGGGTTTACACGTGCCCGTTGGTAGGCTTTATGCTCAGCAGATGTTTGATCTGGCACGGATGGCTGAGGCTTATGGCAGTGGCGAAATCCGCCTCACGGTTGAGCAGAATGTGATTATTCCCAATATTCCGGATGCTAATCTCGACGCTTTCTTAGCTGAACCCCTCTTGCAGAAATTTACCCTTGAGCCCAAACCTCTAGAACGGCTTCTAGTATCTTGCACAGGAGCCCAGTTCTGCAATTTTGCTCTGATTGAAACCAAAAATCGTGCCTTGGCAATAGTTCGGGAACTCGAAGAAAATTTAGATATACCAAACCCAGTGCGGATTCATTGGACAGGTTGTCCCAACTCTTGTGGTCAACCCCAAGTAGCTGATATTGGTTTGATGGGAACTAAGGTGCGTAAAGACGGTAAGTCTGTTGAAGGAGTCAATATTTACATGGGTGGCAAAGTTGGCAAAGATGCTAAGCTGGGCGAGTGTGTGCTCAAAAGTGTTGCTTGTGATGACTTACCAGAGGTCTTGGGCAATATACTGATTGAGAATTTTGGAGCAAAATCCCACTAAGTTAGTTCTGAGTCGGAGAGTAATCACTAACCAGTAGAAGACCTTATAGCTAATCCCTAATCACTGTTGTCAAAGATTAATGGTTAATGGTTAGGTAATGGTGAAAACTTAGTTTTCCATTTTCCATTGTCCATTAATCGGAAACGACAATATGGAGCGCCGCAAGTTTCTCAAATACATCGGCTGTGCCACGGTAGGATGTGGCTTTAGTGCCTGTAGCTCAAATAATCTATTCGATTTCCCAAAACGCGATCGCTCCTCTGAGCCCACTCAACGACCTCCGGCTAACTTTGGTAAGTTAGAAAAAACTAACCTCACCATTGGCTTTGTTCCTGTAACTGACTGTGCTCCTTTAATCATTGCCAAAGAAAAGGGCTTTTTTCAGCGTTATGGTCTGAATGTGGGTCTTAAAAAATATCCTGACTGGTCAGGGGTTCACAAAGACTTACTATCATGGGGTATAGATGCCTGCGTTGCCTTGTTTGGATTGCCAATGCTCACCAATTTTGGTTCAGCCAAGGCACCAGTGATATCTCTAATGATGCTCAATCGCAATGGCGCTGGGATCACTTTTTCCAAAAAAGCTTGGCAAGGTGCTATTCGTCCTTCAACGGAGTACTATAATTTCCCAGATTTTGCCTACTCCTACAGGAAATACATTAAACAATTAGCCGAGCCCCTCAAGGTAGGGATAGACTTGACCAACTCCATGGCAAACTATACGCTTCTCTACTGGCTATCAGCTATGGAGATTAATCCCGAGAAACAGATTAAGCTAATCGAGTTTCCACCATCTCAAATGGTATACAAACTCCAAGCTGGGATAGTAGATGGCTACTGTTTAGATGAGCCCTGGAACCAAAGAGCAGTTGTAGACCAGGCTGGATTTACGGTTTATGTAAGTCGGGATATTTGGAAAGGTCATCCAGGAAAAATACTAGCAACCATGGGACCTTGGGCAGAAAAACATCCCACAACCGCCCGAGCCTTAGTAGCGGCTGTTTTGGAAGCTTGTCAGTATTGTGACCAACTAGAAAATCGCCAGTCAATTGCTCAGATTATATCTAGGAGCAAATACATCGACACTAAAGTAAGCTATCTGGAAGGTTCTTTACTGGGCAACTATAATTATGGTGGCTTTGACCAGAAAGACCGATTTGAAGCAATCCCTGATTTTAATTTATTTCACTTCCAAGATACAGACTATCTGAAAAAGCCCAATCATGCTAATTATCCTTGGCGCTCCCATGGTGTTTGGTTGCTAACCCAAATGATTCGCTGGCGTCATATTAACCGACGTCAATATCCCAAGGATGCGGATAAAATTATCGACCGGGTTTATCCAGTGAAAATTTATGAAGAGGTTGCCAAGGCGTTGAAAATCGATTTACCTAGTGAGCGTATGAGGGTTGAACCTGCTGATGTGTTTGTGGATCAAAGAGCATTTGACCCTAGTCAGCCAGTTAATTACCTCAATGGTTTCGATATCCGAGCTGATCGTTCTCAGTTAATCGGCTTGGCTTAACTTAGGAATAAACCTCAATTCATTCGAAAATTAAGCAACACCCCAATTTTCTGGCTCTGATGTAACCATTGAATATAAATTATGCATTTAATTCATCACCAGAAATAATTTGTAACAAATCATACGAAACTTATGTTTCAGGGGTGTCACTATTAGTACCTGAACAATAGTATTAAGTTAACCTCAGAAAAGTAGTATCTATGGGCGAGTACTTTAGCAATCAATTCCGAAAGAATTACCCTAAACCAATAAGCTATAGTATTCAAACTAATAGGTAACTTTAATCAGTCAGCAAGTTGATGGCAACCGATCAGCTGGATTGTTTTGAAAGGGATTCTTTGGAGTAGTTTTTGGAGGAGACTAAATCCACCCAAACGTTCAGCTTTTATCACTAATGCTGTTGGTGCGTGAATCTTCTGTTTTCGTAGTTTGAGTAGAGGAAAGGTATATAGATGCTCGCAGAAATGTGGTCGTTTCGTGGTAGGTATAAAATCCTCCACATGACCTGGTTTGCTTTCTTCCTGTCGTTTGTAGTCTGGTTCAACTTAGCGCCCCTAGCAACACAGGTGAAATCAGACTTCGGTCTCGAAGTAGGTCAAATCCGAACCATCGCAATTTGTAACGTTGCCCTGACAGTGCCTGCCCGTATCATCATCGGGATGCTGTTAGATAAATACGGGCCAAGAATCACCTACTCCCTGTTGCTGATGTATGCAGCAATACCTTGTATTGCTTTTGCCTCGGCACAGAACTTTAGCCAACTGGTGATTAGCCGCTTGGCACTGAGTATCGTAGGTGCAGGTTTTGTGATTGGCATCCGGATGACGGCAGAATGGTTCCCTCCCAAAGAAATTGGTTTAGCCGAAGGGATTTACGGGGGCTGGGGTAACTTTGGTTCTGCAGCAGCAGCCTTTACCCTACCTACCATTGCCGCTTTTTTAGCCTTTGGCAGTCCAGGTCTCAACTGGCGCTTTTCCATTGCTGGTACTGGGATTATCGCTGCTCTCTATGGTATCCTATATTATTTTAACGTCCAAGATACTCCCCCAGGCAAAGTTTATCAGAAGCCCAAAAGCGCCAGAGGAATGGAAGTCACCACCAAAAAAGACTTCTGGTTTCTGATGGTGATGAATGCTCCTCTATCGATCATTCTTGGTGTTCTGGCTTGGCGCTTGAATAAAGTCGGCTTTTTCGAGCAAAATGTTCTCTACATCGTCTGGGCTGGTCTACTTGGGCTGTATCTGTTCCAAGCTTACAACTGCTGGGCAGTTAACAAAGATTTGTTAGCAGGTCGTAAGCGCTATCCTCCTGAAGACCGCTTCAATTTTTCTCAAGTTGCCATTCTAGAGTTGACCTACGTTGTTAACTTCGGTTCTGAATTAGCTGTAGTTTCTATGCTCCCTGCCTTCTTTGAAGGCACCTTCGGACTGAGTAAACAAGCAGCGGGGATGATTGCTGCTAGCTACGCTTTCATGAACTTGATGTCCCGTCCTGGTGGCGGCTTAATCTCTGATAAACTGGGTAGCCGCAAGATGACCATGGCAGTTCTAACATTCTGTATGGGTATTGGCTATCTGATTTTCAGTACGGTGAACGGAGGCTGGTGGCTTCCTGGTGCGGTACTGCTGACCATGGCTTGTTCCTTCTTTGTGCAAGCTGGAGAAGGCTCTACCTTTGCTATCGTACCTCTGGTGAAACGACGGATCACCGGTCAGGTGGCTGGTAACGTGGGTGCTTACGGAAACGTTGGTGCTGTTGCTTACCTGACTATCTTCAGTTTATTGCCAGCAGGGGATGTGGGTAACCGTATATTCTTCCAGATGTTGGGTGTTTCAGCTTTGATTGTTGCCTTCCTGTGCTTCCTAGTATTGAAAGAACCTAAGGGTTCCTTTGCTGACCTTCATGAAGGGGAAGAACAATATGCTACTGCTGCTAGCCCTGCTGCCGCTATGGAAACTGGAGACTTAATGAACTAGTTCCTTTGTAGGTCTAGTTGAAAGCACTCGCTTACTAGATGGCTCAAAAATATGTAGATAGAAGTGGGGCAATCTTAATTAAGATTGCCCCAAAACTCACGAAATAATCGCTTCTTAAACAAGGAAAAAAATGGCTCTTCCGTACTTGTTATGCTAAATTAGCACTTTGCCAAAGGGAGCAGGGAGCAGGGAGCAGGGAGCAGCAGGAAGAGGCAGCTATATTGGAAAAATTTATTGTTAAATAGCCTCATAACCCTTACACAGTAAGCTTTTTGGTTTTTTTTAACTATAAATTTAGCATAGTAGGTACTGAAGAATCAAAAAAAATAGTCAACCTTTAGCAGTCAACCTTCAGCTATCAGCTCTTCAAGACTTAACCTGATTTTGAATTAACAAAAATTTTCCCAAAATCCTATCGAAAGATATAATTGCTCTTGAAAAATCCTTAAAACGGGAAATAATGTAGCGAAGTAGCTAACTAATTTATGATTAATTTTAAATTAACATTTATTAGAAATAACTGATAGTTGATATAAGAAATATTAATCATAAATTAATAAAAAAAACTATTTAATATAGTTACAAACTATAAAAATAGTAAAAAAAAAAAAATTGGGGGAAAACATCATGACTGACTCAGCTAAGACACTCTGTCCCTACTGTGGGGTTGGCTGTGGTCTGGAAGTATTGCCTCCAGCTGGTTCTGGTCGTGCTACCTATCGAGATAGTCAAGGGAATCCGATTTGGAAAGTCAGAGGCGATCGCTCTCATCCTTCAAGCCAGGGTATGGTTTGTATCAAAGGTGCCAGTGTAACTGAGTCTCTGGATAAAGACCGCCTCAAGTATCCCATGATGCGGGATTCCCTAGACCAACCATTTCAGCGAGTGAGTTGGGATCAAGCCCTAGACCGAGTAGTGAATCGGATTCAGACGGTTCGTTTCACCCAAGGACCAGAAGCAATTTGTATGTACGGTTCCGGTCAGTTCCAAACCGAAGACTACTATATTGCCCAGAAATTGCTCAAAGGTTGCCTCGGTACCAATAACTTTGATGCTAATTCGCGCCTGTGTATGTCTTCAGCTGTAGCTGGATACATCCAAAGTTTTGGTTCCGATGGACCTCCGTGCTGCTATGACGATTTAGAATTAACAGACTGTGCCTTTTTGATTGGGACTAATACAGCAGACTGTCACCCCATAGTATTTAACCGTCTGCGTAAGCATCACAAAAAGCATCGTCATGTTAAAATGATAGTGGTAGATCCTCGCCGCACGTCTACCGCTAAGCTGGCTGATTTACATCTAGCGATTAAACCGGGTACTGACATTGATTTACTCAATGGCATTGCTCACTTACTATTGCGCTGGGGTAAACTAGACACGGAATTTATTGAGGAGTGTACCAGCGACTTCTCTGCATACGCTCAGATAATTATCAACTACCCACCGGAAATAGTTGCGGAAAGATGTGGTATAGCGGTGCATGAACTTGAGGAAGCCGCTCGCTACTGGGCAAAATCGAAGCGTGTCCTGTCTTTGTGGTCCATGGGAGTCAACCAATCATCAGAAGGTACTGCTAAAGTTCGCACCATCATCAATCTGCACCTGATGACAGGGAACATTGGTAAACCAGGAGCAGGACCATTTTCTCTAACTGGTCAACCTAATGCGATGGGAGGACGAGAAGCTGGGGGACTTGCTCACATCTTACCGGGTTATCGGGTAGTAAAGAATCCCCAACATCGTAGTGAGGTGGAACAGTTATGGAAACTCAATCCAGGGACAATTTCCCCCAATCCTGGCCTTGATGCTTGGAGCATGATCAAAGGTCTAGAAACTGGAGATGTCGGTTTCTTGTGGATTGCTGCCACTAACCCAGCTGTGAGTATGCCGGATATTGAACGAACTAAGGCAGCCCTAAGAAAATCGTCCTTTACTGTCTATCAAGATGCTTACTACCCCACTGAAACCGCTGCTTATGCTCATGTGTTGCTCCCAGCAGCCCAGTGGAGTGAAAAGACTGGCGCTATGACTAACTCTGAGCGAGTTGTCACCTTTTGCCCCCAATTCCGTAATCCACCAGGAGAAGCCAGACCGGATTGGGAAATCTTTGCGGAAGTAGGGCGTCGCCTCGGCTTTACTAAAGAATTTGACTTTACTGACTCTGCCGCTGTCTATCGGGAATTTGTCCAACTTACCCGTGGACGACTTTGTGACATGACTGGACTTAGTCACGAGCGCTTACGGAAAAACGGTCCGATTCAATGGCCCTGCCCTGAGGAGTTCCAAAATCAAGAGTCTTCTGAGTCAATCAGCAATACTGGCAAACGGCTTTATACTGACTTCCGATTCAATACGCCAGATAGCAAGGCAAAATTTGCCGCTTTCCATTCTAAAGGACTGGCAGAACCCCCGTCGGAGGATTACCCTTTGGTGCTGACCAGTGGCAGACTCTATGGTCACTGGCACACCCAAACCCGCACCGGACGGATTGAGAAAATTACCAAAATGTACCCCAATCCGTTACTAGAAATTCATCCCCGTGATGCCCAAAAGCTGGGGATTAAAGATGGGGATTGGGTAGAAGTGCGATCGCGTCGCGGAACTTGCCGCTTCCCAGCTCAAGTCACTAAAGCGATTACTCCTGGTACAGTCTTTGCCCCCATGCACTGGGGAGCTTTGTGGGCAAATCAGGCAGAAGCTAATGCTCTGACCCATCCTGAATCTTGTCCCATTTCCCTGGAACCAGAATTAAAAGCCTGTGCTGTCAACTTGGTGCCCATCAGTGAAACTGAGAGTATGCGATCGCAAAATCCCAACCAAGAGCCATTAGGAACACCGATTTTACAAAAGCTCAAAGTGTTTAGTTGATTTTTAAAAGTTTAAAGTTAA
>NZ_JAAHHM010000057.1:0-44488 GCF_010692445.1 Moorena sp. SIO3E8
ATCCCAAATGGGGTTGGAGAGCTTTCTTTAATTCGCTATATTGGTTCATGGGGTTTCTGATGGCTATCCTCAATTCTGATGAAACCCCATCCTGTTCTTCTTTTCAACTTTTTTGTCCTGTACTGAGGAACGGTTAATGGTTTCTGGTGATTTGAAACGCAAACTCAAAGAAGAATTATAGTAAGCATATGCGCTACGCGCAGGCTACGCCAACAGCCGTCAGCGGTCAGCCGTCAGCCTTGGCCTATGGCCACGCTACGCGAATGGCTGATAGCTGTTCGCGTAGCCTGCGCGTAGCAGTGGTAGCTGATAGCAGCTTGTAGGGTGGGCAAAAAGCGATGCAGCGCGGTCTTGGGGGTTTCCCCCATGAGCGACTGCATCAAGACACAGTTTGCTTGTTTTGAGTATTAATGATTATATTACTTTGCCCACCCTACTTTAATTGGTCTGATAGCTCATTGGAATATATAGCGGTTTTCAATTTGGTGAGATTTTTAGGGAACAGGGAACAGCGGATCACCGGAACAGGGAACAGATAAGTCGGAAGTAGCTGATAGCAGCTTGTAGGGTGGGCAAAAAGCGATGCAGCGCGGTCTTGGGGGTTTCCCCCATGAGCGACTGCATCAAGACACAGTTTGCTTGTTTTGAGTATTAATGATTATATTACTTTGCCCACCCTACTTTAATTGGTCTGATAGCTCATTGGAATATATAGCGGTTTTCAATTTGGTGGGGTTTTTAGGAAACAGGGAACAGCGGATCACCGGAACAGGGAAGTCGGAAGTCGGAAGTGGGAAGTGGGAAAAAATACTTTGTACCTCATTAGGCTAGAAACTGCCGAGGAAAGAGTACCCTTATGGGTATGGTCAAATCCTTAAAAATTTAATAATAAAACCTAAGGATTCAACTATCAGCTATTTTTTTATATGCTACCGGTCAAATAGTACCCTTATGGGTACTGTTTAATTAAAAAAAATAAGCTAAATCAATCCAAATTATTCAGTAAAATAGGGATAGATTAAACTAACCATATTAGAATCAAATCACCATTGATTGATATAGGATTGGATGACATGAGATTACTTTTGACAAGGCTTGGAGTTCAAAAATAAAAGTTTAGTCTCAATTAGTTATTATCAATTGATTAGGACACATTATTGAGTAGCACACTAGGAAATCCAAGCCAAATTCTACTTTGATAGAAAGTAAATGAAGAGAGAAATCTATCCTCTGATTAGTTTACGCCCTGAGCTAGGGGCAAGGAGAAATTATGTTGACAAGCGTAAAAACACAGGCAAGGATTGTCACTTCTGTGCTGGCACTAATGCTTCCTCTGTCTTTATCAATGCAAACCGCTGCTGCTGCACAAACCGATCAGACCGCGCCCGACATTTCTCTAAAACAACCCTTGGGATATCAACTTCCCACTGCCTATGAAAAGGCTAAAGCCGAACTCCCACAAGACTTGTACGTAATTTACAGGATCGTAGACCGCATCGTTCGCACCAACGACATAGATACTCGTTTCTGGCGAGTGAGGATTGTCCCTGAGTATTCTACAAAAGCCTACGCCCATTCAGCTTATGTGATTACCCTTGATAAAAGTTTGTTGGATCTGATGGCAGGGGATGTTTCTGCTTTGGCTTTTGTGATTGCCCATGAAATGGCACACCATAGTCACGGTCATATCTCTGAGCTAATTGAAAGTGCCCATGAAGCGTCTATTGATGTCTCCTCTGCGGACAATCAACAAGAAGCTCAAAAACGGCTGAGGGAGTGGCAGGAGCGAATACAAAAGTTGAGTCACAATCTAGAATTGGAAGCTGATCGCATAGCTTATCAGTATTTGGCTCGTGCTGGATTTGATCCGGAAGGGTCTGTGCGAGGGCTTAATACTTTAGCAGAACTGCCCGGAGGCGGCCTTAAGAGCAAGACGCACCCAACTATTTCTCAGCGTATTGAGGCGATCGAAGCGCTGATGGTGGAAAATCCTCCAAAGCAGTTAGCACGGCGAGGTCGTATCCAGCTACTTGGGAGCAAGCCGCTGACTTATGAGCTATCAGACAATGGAAACTCGTTGCGAGTTGACTCTAAACCAAGGAAGTCTTTTGAAGAGCAAATCGAAGGTAGGTTTGGTCAGTAGTTGGTGTATTTAATCGGAAGAGTCATTGGTATCAGGTACTTTCGTCTTGGGTTTTAGGGAGCAGGGAGCAGGGAGTAGGGAGTAGGGATTAGGAAGTAGGAAGTAGGGAGATAAACATTCAGCTAATGCGCTACGCGCACGCTACGGGAACAGCTAAGAGGATATCTGAAAAGTTTTTTTATACTGAATTTTGCCCCCCTAGCCCCCCAACTTTGGGGGGAAAAAGAGTCCATTTGCTTCTAAAAGTCCCCCAAAATTGGGGGATTTAGGGGGCTTGGATGTAGCAAATGAGACTTCTCAGACAACCTCTAAGACTTACCTTGCTTTTGCTTAAGGGAGTATGTTCACAATTGAAATAAAAAGGTTATATAATGTCAGGGTAATTACCCTTAATAAAAATCTCCCCCATCTTCCCATCTCCCCATCTCCCCATCTCCCCACACTCTCGATTAATTATGGGTATTCAACCAGACTTGATATTACTTGTGTACTAGACAACGAGAGGTTGCCTTAATCCCTTCAATCACCCGCTCTAGGTCTTCAGTGGTAAGATTGGAGCCAGAAGGTAGGCAAAGACCATGCTCAAATAAATCTTCTGCGATCGCACCACCAATAGAGTGACACTCAGCAAATACAGGCTGCAAGTGTAATGGTTTCCATACAGGACGGGTTTCAATTTGCTTTGCAGCCAAAGCCAGGCGAACCTGCTCTCGATCTGCTCCAAAGGCATCAGGGTTAATGGTCAGGCAAGTTAACCAGCGGGTGGCTCGTCCATAGGGGGCTTCTGGCATAAATTTTATTCCTGGCAGCTCTCCCAAGGCTTCCTGGTAAATCTCGAAGTTGCGCCGTCTCGCTGCTACTCTTTGATTCAAAACCTGCAATTGACCACGACCAACTCCAGCTAAAATATTGCTGAGGCGATAGTTGTAGCCAATTTGTGAGTGCTGGTAATGGGGGGCTGGGTCTCGGGCTTGGGTTGCCAGAAAACGAGCTTTGCTGACAAAATCAGGATGGTTTGAAACCAACATGCCGCCACCAGAGGTAGTAATAATTTTATTGCCATTGAAGGAGTAAATACCAATTTCCCCAAAGGTTCCCGGAGAGCGACCTTTGTAGGTGGCACCTAAGGCTTCAGCAGCGTCTTCAATCACGGGAATCTCGTAGCGATCGCAAACCTCTAAAATCGGATCAATATCAGCACTTTGACCATACAGATGAACCAAAACCAAGGCTTTAGGTAATTTACCCAGTCGAGCCCGCCAATCTAAAGCTTGCCGCAGTAAGTCGGGATCCATATTCCAGCTAGTGCGATCGCAGTCGATGAAGACTGGCTTGGCTCCCAAATAAGTAATTGCGCTAGCAGTAGCGATAAAGGTAAGGGTAGAGCAAAAAACTTCATCCCCTGATTTAACCCCAACTAGCCGTAGGGCTAGATGCAAGGCTGCTGTGCCAGAACTAACAGCAGCTCCGTGGCGAGTACCCACAACTTGGCAAAATTCTTGCTCAAAAGCATCCACATGGGGACCCACTGGCGCAATCCAATTTGTTTCAAAAGCTTCTTTAACAAATTCCAGTTCCTGATCACCCATGTGGGGTGTAGACAAAAGAATTGGTTTATTCATAGGAAAATGATGAATGTAGAATGCAGAATGTAGAATGTAGAATGTAGAATTTAGAATGTAGGATTTAGAAGGTTGAAGGTTGAAGGTTGAAAGTTAAAAATTAAAAGTTAAAAGTTAAAACTTTAAGGTTGAAGGTTGAAGGTTGAAGGTTGAAGGTTAAATTTAGAAGGAAAAAGGTTTAAGGTAAAAAATAATTTTCAATGTTAAGGGTTGTTCGCATTTGGGGTTCGGTTAAGGGTAGGTTTAAGGTTTAAGGTTGAAATATTAATTAGCTGAAGTTGCTTCCTAACTACAGGGTTTTTCATAACTATGAGGTAAACAGGATTTTTTCCCTGTTCCCTGTTCCCTGTTCCCTGTTCCCTACTCCCTACTCCCTACTCCCTACTCCCTAAAACCCAGGACGAAAGTACCTCACCAATTGAGAACTGCTCTATTAGTAAATACCTTGGTGACGCAACCAGAGTTGACTTTGGTAGTAACCTGTACGAAGGGTGTCGTAAAATATAGGAGGAAGAAGTTTTTTGTAAGTTTTTGGTGGGGGTGGTGGCGCTGCAGGTAGTCGCTCAATTTTGGCTTGGAACATTCCAGCTAGACGCTGGATAGTTCGTTCAAATTGAAGTTGAGTCTGATGGGAAAATCTGGGAGAATAGCACACTGAAATTTGCTCTGGTACACAGGTAAAGTTCCGTTCAAAAAATGCTTCTATCCTAGCTTCGACGCTGTCAGCGGGATAGTCTTTGCAGGCGAACACATCCCAGTCAATATCGAGGAATTCACCAGCTTCTAGACCAGACCACTCTGGGAAAGTCATGACCTCGTAAGTTAAGGGAATACCCACTTGCCCTTGCTGTGCCAAACGCCACCGGGTCAGTTGCACACTCCAATCACTCTCATACTTAACGGTGCCTACATCATGCTGCCGACCCCCTGGTAGATCGTGAACCCAGCGCACCCGCTGCACGCGACCCTCAAGGATAGCATGAGTTAAAAAATTGCCGACGTCTACACCCTTACGTATATCATCAATAGGGTAGGCTCGCTGCGCCCGACGGTCGATCAACAGACCCCGCATATCACAGTGAAAATCCAAATGAACCACCCGTAGGTTAGTAGCATTTTGGCGACGCCAGATAGACAACAGTTGGTCGTGTTTCTCAATTACGTATAGTGTAGTCATATCAAAAAGTAAAAAGTAAAAGGCCTCCATGAAAAGTGTTAATTTCAACTAACACTTAACACTTAATAAGTCAACAATTAACAATTTAAAAATTACTAAACTGATGTGCATTTAAATTGGTTATTTACGGTTCCCGTCTTGATGCAGTCGCTCATGGGGGAAACCCCCGCATGAAGGCGCTGCATCGCTGTTCCCAGAGACGCTGTTCCCTTTTAGCAATTTAGATATGCCAATCTAAATGCTAAACAGCTTAATGACTACAACGATAGGCGGGGAAGAATTTGGAGTGGAGGAGTTTTTCTGGGTCAGTGTTTAATGCTTTGGCTCGTAAATTAACGAGATAACGATACTTTTCTTCATCAGTAATTAAACGTAGTGTCAGGAAGTTGTGTCTTTGCTTGGAGAAACCCGCTTTGAAATTGTATAGACTATCTTTTGCGCCTCCTACACCACCGCCAAGGTGCAAAAATTCATTGCCGCGTTCTTTAGCCCAGAGTCGGACAAAATCTGTTTCTAAAACACTTGGAGATTGTTTGAAAAACTGGGTTTTAGTTCCACCCAGGACAGCTTGAACGATGCCACAGGATTCTGTGTAAATTCCAGCGGATATGATTTGATTATCCAGTTCAACGATACAGAGGTGAAGTTGCTCTCCTAGAATCTCTAACAGTCTGACAAAGTAATCATAGTTAAAATAATAAAAGCCTGAAGCACCTACCCGATCCATAGTCTCTTGATAGACTTCAATAAATTCCTGAATGTAGTCTTTAAATGGAACCATTCTGGCTGTCATCCCAGCACGCTTACACTTATTAATTTTATTGCGATGATCTTTGCGGGTATGACTCCAGAGTTCAGACTCAGGGAGTGTTAAATCAATAGAGATTGTCTCGCCATTGAAGGTAAACGGGTTAGGGTTAAATAATTCATTAATATTATGATTAAGTATGGGATGAAGTCGCAAGAAGGCTGAACATACTCCCTTGACAGATAACACACGTTTGAATTCAGCCATTGCGGCATCAGCAAACCCTGGTGTGCTAGCGGCTGCCTCACTTAATAAAATTCCTGGATAACCATAGGGAGAGACTATATCAAATAAATCCCCTGAGTCTTGATCGCAAATGTCATCACATTGGCGCAGTAAATAAGGAACGAAGAAAATTTGATCACCATCTGCTATTACAATTGCTTCCGGTATCCCTTGATTTCGTCTAGACTCTAAACTAACATAGTCGGCTAGATGATAGATATCATGACGTAATTGGTTTAGAGTTTCTCCCCATAACGGGCTTAAAAAATCAATTATTTTACTATCCATACTGTTATCTAAAAAACTAATAATTAAATTTGCTACTATTTCAAAACGTTAGTAAAACTTCAAACACTATTTAGGACTTACGCAGTTAAACCAAAAATCAAGGGTTTCAGCTATAGGGAACAGGGAACAGGGAACAGGGAACAGGGAACAGAGAGTTAAAGACATTTTATATATCTGAATGCGTAAGTCCTGTATTGCTACATAATAATCACCCCATCGCCTGATTATCATCTTTTAGCAGGAATAAATTTAATTGGTATTAACAAGAGGGAGAGGTCCCCTGAAACTCACTTAACGTAGAGTGGGTTGGGTTAACAATACCTTCGCGCTTGGTCACTTTAATAAAGGTTAGGAATAAAATTTTCAAATCAAGCCAGAGATTCCACTTATCAACGTACCAAACATCACATTTGAATTTATTTTCCCAACTAATAGTGTTGCGACCATTAACTTGTGCCCAACCCGTAATACCAGGTTTCACCTCATGGCGGCGTGCTTGTTCACAATTGTAGCGATCTAAATACTCCACCAGTAAAGGACGAGGTCCGACAAAACTCATATCCCCTTTCAGAACATTCAAAAGTTGAGGAAGTTCATCTAAACTGGTTTCCCGTAGAAATTCACCAATTGCGGTCAGGCGTTCTTCATCCGGAAGTAGATTACCATCGCCGTCGCAATCATCGGTCATAGTGCGAAATTTATAGAACTTGAAAATACGACCATCTTTCCCCGGTCTTAGTTGGGTGAAAACAATTGGTCTTGCCATACTGAAGTAGATTGCGATCGCAATAATTAAGATAACAGGCGATAAAACAATCAGAGCGGTCGCAGCAACAAATTTTTCGGCAATCTCTTTAATTAGTTGTTGTAATTTATGGCTAGGAAAAATGTTCGTCATAGTTCACTCAAAACACAATTTTTTTCTCTTATTAAATAAAACATATAACGTTTGAACTGGGATGTGTTGCCACAATGGCTATTACTAGTGATTAATGACTAATCATGCACACACTTAAAATCCCACGACTTGTATAACGTGGGATGATTTAATATCAAAGATATTCACTTGGAGATCGGGATATGGGGAGATCAGAAGATCGGGAAATGAAATTGATGTGTAACCGTAATCAGCGAGAATTTGTATTATCCCCCCAAAGATCGGCAGGTGGTTAACCTTAAACCTACCCTAGGGGAACGCCAAGGGCGAACAACTTTAAACTTTTAACCTTCAACCTTCAACCTTCAACCTTCAACCTCGAAACCTTCAACCTTAAACTTTAAACCTTAAACCTTCAATAAAAACTGCTTGAATTAAGCCCATCTGTTTACATAGAGTCATTGTAAACAGGCCAAAGTCCAGTGCCTAAAGGTGTCAAAATGCGATCGCTGATTGCTTCAGTATACAAAGCCTCATGGAGTTCCAGAATGTTTTGTAAATCATAAGCACTCATGTGCTCCCGTCCACGTTTGCCCATAGCTAAGGCGTCTTCAGGATGGTCTAATACCCACGTCATTGCCTGAGCGATTCCCTTGATATCCCCCACCTCAACCAAAAGACCACTGTCTCCTGCCAGCAAATCCCTAGTGCCACGGATATTTGTGCCAATCACTGGTGTTTCCAGGCACAAGGACTCCATCACACTTCTAGGAAGTCCTTCTTGTTCTGAAACCAACAGTGTTGCCACTGAGGCTTGTATCAGAGTCGGAATATCCCTGCGGAAACCAAGGAAATGTACCTGATGTTTAATGCCTAGAGCTGATGCCAAGTCTTGCATTTGTTGAGTCCACTCTTCATCTCCATCTCCGGCCAATGCCAAGTGGACATCAGATCGCTCCAAACAGGCAAATGCCCTTAAAATATCCTGATGATGCTTGCGAGGGATAAACTCAGCAACTGACAAAAATAGTGGATTTTCCGGTGCTATTCCCAGCTCCTCGTACACCCCCATTACCTCAGCTACAGGAGTCGAATCAAAATTGTAGTATTCCAAATCAACACCGATTCCTGGCATATAACGAATCTGTTGTGGTGACACAATATTATAGTGCTTAGCTGCCTCTTTATCCTCATGATTAATTACTACTAAGTAGTCAGTCCAATGTCCAGCCAATTTTTCCAATGTCAGGAACAAAGCATTTTTTAAAGGTTGTCCCCCACCATAGAAGTGAAAGCCATGAGCGGTGTAAATTACCCTGGGTTTTTCCTGCTTTCTCAAACCCCTTAGAGCATAACGAGTAATAAAAGCCGCTACTGGGGTATGTACATGAACAATATCATAGTTCTTCTGAGCAATTACTTCTTGGATAGTTCGTGGAGCCAACAGTAGATTCTGTGGATCCAAGGGATTGCGTGACCACTGGACATCCCAAACCTGGTCAAAAGCTGCCAAGCATTCCTCACAAGCTGAAATTCCCTGAGCCATAGCATCTACGCGCCAGCCTTGAAACCGGAAGTGGTGAGCCAAGGGAAGCAGGAAGCCACGGAGTGTATCCGGAATAGTAGTTATTATTAAAAGTTTATTCATGATTAGTTTTTACTAAACAGTAGTTATATCGATTGACAATAATTACAATCTCTATAATTAGCTATTGGAAATTATTAGTGACGGATTAGCACTAGCTTTAGCCTAAAAGTAGTTCATATAAAGTCTCATATTGACCAACGACTGAGTTAATAGAAAAGGACTCAATAATTCTAGATCTTGCTGCTTTTCCTAACGCTTTTCTACCTTCATTACCCATCAAAATCAGCTCTTTCCAAGCCCTAGCCAATGCTTCTGAGTTTCTTGGGGGTACCACTCGTCCCGTATTACCCACAATCCAGGCTGAATCACCGACATCTGTTACCACACAGGGAACACAACTCGACATTGCCTCTCCAATAACTAAAGGAAAGGCTTCCCCATAGGCAGAAGCCACAGTATTAATATCTAGAGCAGCAGTAAGGCGAGGAATATCAGTGCGTTCTCCTAGTAAGTGGAAGTGATTCCATAGTCCTAAGTCCTGAATCAAGGAAGATAAAAATTTATTATTTTTATCAACCTCTGTGCCAGCCATAATAAAATGCACATCAGGAAAAGTTTTGGCTAACAATGAAGCAGCCATAATAAAATTTGGGTGATCTTTCATGGGGTGATAACGACCAATTAATCCGATTAAAACCGATTGCTCATACAAGCCTAATTCAGACCGAAAAGCTGCTCTAGCTTCCAGGGATGGTTTAAATAAAGACGTGTCAAATCCATTCGGAATTACACAGCTATTTTGCGAAGAATATCCCAACGCTTCATGCTGTAATTTACTTTGATTAGATACAAAGCAAATTCCCTGAATAAATTTAGAAATTATAGCACCACTTTTAATCAGAGATGCTGTCATTTTATTCTCAGATGACAAGGAATAAACTGAATGATGAATGCTCCACAAAAGTGGGATTTTATGGGAATAAAAACTACTAGCTAATTTGGCAGCTATATTTCCGTGATACATCCATCCCTGAATTACGTCAGGCTTGAGAGTATTCACCGTATTAATTAACTTAGACAATGCCTTTAGGGTTGGAACCTTTCCTGGTTCAAGACCAATATGAACAACAGGTATACCCAAAGATTCAATGCGATCGCCTACCGTATCACGCCCCATTAGAGACAGTACCACTGGACTAAAGCGCTTTCGGTTTATCTTGGATAGGAGATGATATAACATCAACTCTGCACCTCCTATTGAAACTCCAGTAGTAAGGTATAGTATTTTCATAATCTATAGTTCTTTTTCCAATAAACTTTGCTAACGAAAGATAGTAAGAGACCCATAGCCGCAAAAAACCAAAAATTAGCGATTAGGTAAGCCTCTGGGTCACCAAAGGTAATAAAATCTATCCAAGTTACAGCTGTTAAAATGTAAACAAATGGCATCCAGTATATTGTATGTAGCTGATTATTAAAAATAGTTTGTAGATAACGACCAATCCAACCAAAGCTCAACGATATGATAATTAGTCCGACCCAAGACATACTATAGATACCAAAGGCCAGTATACCTGGTGGTATAGCAAACTCATTGGAGCCTATGATATTTGCTGTATTCTCAAAGGATAGGGTTTCTGGGAACTCCATATTAGTCAGACGCTCCGGTATTAAGGAAAGCACCCCATAGTAGATATCCAGAAATAGCCGCATTGGATAATGATTATTAAAAGCTGCATCTAGGGAATGAACTGGAAACACAAAGTTCTCTACTAGTTCGATAATGCTAAAGCTTTCATTGGAACCACTGTCCAGAGATTGTCTAAAGCGTTCCACTACAGCAACATAGCCATCTGGCAAAGCACTTAAGCTAAAAAACAGGGTTTTGCCGTGAATCAGAAACAGAGCAGCACTAGAGACAAAAGTAAGGGTGAAAGTAAAGGAAAATTTGCCAGTTTTAAGGACATAAACTAAATAAAACCCGATAATGTATCTGACAAAAGGAATACGCCCAGCTGTTAAAGTGGCTGAAATCCAGGAAGCGACTACAGATAGCAAAAACAAACTAAATAGGATGAATTTACCTTTTTTTAGGTTGCTAAAAAATACCAGGGCTGCCAATAAATAAGAGGCAAAGAATGAAAAGAACATAAAATTCTTAAAAAAAACCAGGTTGCCACTTTCAACCGTGGTTGATCGAATCAGGTGGCTTTTAGCAAGGGCTACCATAACGCCACCATACTGAGAGCCATAGATTTGAATAGATAGACAAGAGAATAACAGCAGCAAAATAGCAAATACAATCACAACATTGTCACTATAGCTCTTGATAGTAATCGTTTTTCCAAATTTTTCAGCCGACTTAGAATAGAAACCAATAACAATCAGAATGTATCCCACAAATATAGCAATAACTGTTTGTGGGTTGTCAGTGTATAAGGTATTTCCCCAGTTCAACTCATGCCTAGCATTCTCTAGGTTAGCTGATAAGACAAATCCTGGAAAAGCATAGACAAGAAAGAAAATCAAGTTAGCCAAGGTCAGGAAATCCAACTTACCGGTTTTTTTTCGTTTTATTTCTGTAAGCAACATCAATAAGATTAGTCCCAAGTAAGCTGTGGCTAACATAGTCAATTATTTCTATAGCAAAGGGAGTAGGGAATAGGGAGTAGGGAGTAGGGAGTAGGGAGTAGGGAATAGGGAGTAGGGAGTAGGGAGTAGGGAGTAGGGAGTAGGGAGGGTGCATCTCAGTTTTGAAAATTTTCCGTAGGGTGCGTTAGGGGGCCTTCATTTTTCGCCTCGTAGTCAGGGTTATGTTGCTGCCCGTAACGCACCACCGTGTCAAACAGCAACAATGAGATGCACCCAGTAGGGAGTAGGGAGTAGGGAGTAGGGAGTAGCCAATATGGCATCAAAAACTTTGACAATTTAATTTATTTAGAATTGCTATATATATCCCATAAGGTACAAATTGATCCCCCTAAATCCCCCTTAATAAGGGGGACTTTGAGGTTGAGAAGCGTACCTCATAACTGCGAGAAACGCTATAAAAACAATACATTGAGGAAAATTTTGAATTTTGAATTTTGAATTTTGAATTAACTAACGACTTTAGTTCAATATAGCTAAATACTCAGAAACCGCTCGCTCAGTAGAAAAGTACCTTGCCCGCTCCATTAATTTATCCTGAGTTAATGGAGATTTAAGTACTTGTAACATAGCTAATGATAAAGCGGCTGAATCCCCGACTGGTACTAAAATGCCATATTGTCCTGCTGATAAAATTTCCGCTGGACCACTAGGACAATCTGTAGCAATTACTTGGCAACCACATGCCATTGCTTCAATTAACACAGTGGGTAACCCTTCCCAGCGAGAAGACAAAACCAACGCATTCGCTTTACTCATATATGCATAAGGATTCTCTACAAAACCTGGCATAGAAACATCCGCTGCAATTCCTAGCCTGTTAATGGTTGCCTCTAATTCGCCTCGGGATTCCCCTTCACCTAAAATCACCAGGCGAGCGATCATTTTTTTTCTTAAACGTGCAAACGCTTGGATTAGAGTCAAGAAATCTTTCTGAGGTGATAATCTACCAACAGCCAAAAAGACAGGAGGAGCGTCTTTGCGAAACCAAGGATGGCTCAAAGGCATTTTTGATTTGGCGATTAGCTGATGATTAACCACTGGATTGTAAATTTCTCTGACTTTGCCTTGGTCAAAACCAAGTTGACACTCCAAATCCCGTGCTACTGCTTGAGAAACTCCGACAATTTCATCAGCACGAGGGTAAAACCATTTCATCAGTGGTGGTACCAATTTAGCTCGCATTAACTGAGACTTAGAAGCTGAAAAAGTGTTGTGTTCTACCAATACTAATCGAGTTTTGGTACGAGCTAACTCTTTGGCTGCTACAGCAATGACGTTAGCATGAGCCAGATGAGAGACTAGGGCAGAAGGTCTGTTTTGTTGTAAGTAACGTGACAAGGGTTGAATTGCTTTCACAACTCGTCCGGCTGCCAAGTTAACTAGACGCACCTCCTTAGGCACTTGGCTTAGATAAGGTCCGTCAGCACTGGCAAGAACTAGATCCAACTGGACATCTTGTTCCAACATCCCTTTGAGCAAGTTAACTGTTACCCGTTCTGCGCCACCGTCATAGAGAGCAGGTAGAAAAAAAGCGATATGCTTTATATCCATCATTCTTTTATAGATTATACTTTATAGCAGTTTTCAATTAATCCCTGTTAGATCTGCTGTCAGTGATTCATAAAGCTGACTGCTGACTGCTGACTGCTGACTGCTGACTGCTGACTGCTGACTGCTGACTTATAACGTCACTAAATAAAATTTCCCAGCGTTCTATTATTGTTCCTAAACCAAATTGTTCTGTAATTTTTGGAGCATAAGAGGCTAGACGTTTACGCTCTTCCTCATTGGATATTAAACGCTCCAGTGCTGTAGCTAAGGCTAACCTATTTTCACTGGGCACCAAAATCCCATTTACACCATCACGAATAACTTCTCGTGGACCACTAGGACAATCTGTTGAAACAACGGGGAGTCCACAAGCGAGTGCTTCAACTAAAACCCCTGGTAACCCTTCAAAGCGGGAAGACAAGACAAATAATTCTGACCGTTTTAAGACTGAAAAGGGATTACGAACAACCCCAGGGAAGATGACATTATCAGTTAAACCTAATTGATCTCTGAGATTTTCAAGCTCTGGACGAAGCTCCCCTTCTCCTAAAATTATAAGTTGCCAGTCTGGATGGTGACCAGCATGTTTTTTGAAAGCAGATAATAAAATATCAAACCCTTTCTGATGGGTAAGCCTTCCGATAGCAACTATCCATTTTTTAGTTAGATCAGCTCCTTTAGTTTCCAGTAATTTATCCATACTAGGTCTGGAATTGATACTAGCCAATGGGTTATAAATTACTGCTCGTTTAGTTTCGGGGAGCCAGTCAAAATACTGATTCACCCCATCCCCTACGCTCACCACTTTATCTGCAAAGGAATAGGTGATATGTCGCAATCTATCCCACATTTTTCCACTAGAACTTTTCCGAGGATCATTTTGTTCACTTACCAGAACCGGATAGTTAGTCTTAACAAGAGCTAACAGGGTCAAGATATTGATTTGATCTAAGAAAGAAATGACAACATCAGGGTGTAGGGATTTAATGGTTCGTCTCAAGACCCACAAACGATAGAGGTTATTCAAAATTCCATGAATAAAAGTTGGTGAGTTTTTGGCGATATTAAGGGCTACTCGATTAACCCCATCAGGTAATTTATAAAAGTCAAGATAGGTGTCATCAATTGTTACCACATCAACTTGATAACCCTTGTTAAAGAATCCTTTTGCTAGCAAAGCTACCGCTCGCTCAGCACCTCCACAGGAGAGAGATGACGTCACTAGTGTTAATCGCATAATTGTTTTTCAGGGTTTTTCTTTTTGATTTGATTTTGGGTAAATAAGAGCATAAATGAGAAACAAAAGATATACACGCAGCTAGTGGATAACGCAATGCCTTTAATTCCCAGCCATTGCATAAAGAGAATATTCAAAATAATATTAATGGCTAAATCAAATCCAGATACCCACATCAAAATATAGTTAAGTCTCATTGCTGACACCAGCCTAACAACTAGAATATTAGCAATATAAAAAGGAATTTGTAATGCATAAAGTGCTTGAGATTGAGCGACTAAATTAGTAGCATCAGAGGTAAATGAACCTCGTTCAAAAACTAGCTGGACTATCGGATGAGAAAAAACAATTAGAATTATGCTTAGCGGTACAGTAATCAAAAATATCAGCCGTAGATAATACCTAAGGGTGCCACGGATTTCGTGCCAATCCTGACTAGCAACCATCTTAGAAAAATAGGGAATTACCGCAGTGCTGATCGCAATACTCATTAGGTTAATGGGAGAAGCAATTAAACCGTTGGCGTAGTTAAGTATAGACACACTACCAGGAGACAACATAGCTGCCATGGCTTGATCAATTGGAGCAGCACTACAAATTAATAATGCTCCAGCAATCATTGGCAGATACTGGCTCGCTACCTGGCGCATAGGCTCATTAAATCCATACCATCTTGGCAGTAATGAAATACCTTGACGATGCAGTGCTATTCCCAGAATTATCAGCTCTAGAACTGTACCACTAATTAATCCAGCAACTAAGGCAAAGATTCCTAAAGACTTAAATCCTACTATCAATAGGATGCTAATCACCGGAATCATCATTGGACATAGAGCTGCTAGAGCAAAACGTTCCCCAGCATTCAAAACAGCACTCCAAATGATGGCAATCCCAGTAAGGATAACTACGGGTGCCATTAAACAAAGTAGATGGAAGGTAAGCTCTAACTTTTCGGGGTTAAACCCAGAGGCAATCAATGGTAAATAAACCAGAGCAGTAGCTACCATTACTATAGTAGTGAAGCTAAGCAGTACTAATGCCCAGATCATTACTCCAGAAAATAGTTTTTGAGCGGCTGCCATTCCTTCCTGATCTCGTACACGGATATAGGTAGGAATAAAGGCAGTATCAAGGGATTCAGCGATTACATTTTTTATTAAAAAAACAACCAATAAAGCGATAAAAAATGCATCTAATTCATCCCCAGTACCAAACCTCCAGGCAACTACTAATTCTTTAATAATAGAACCAATTTTTACAAAACCAGTCAATAAACCAACAGTTACAATTGCGCGAAAAATTTTGCTATTCGTCGAGCCATTGACTAGCTTTTTACAGTAGATAAGCAAGCTCTGCCCTGACCAAACTCTCATAGTCTCTAAGGGAATAGGCAACAGGCAACAGGCAACAGGCAACAGGGGGATTTTTTTGTGTACCTCATGAGTATAATAATTGCTATAAACGTCATTATGATTAGAAGTTTAATTAACAATAAGGCTAGTCAATAGGGAATTGTAGCCTGTCGAGGCTTCCCAGAGATTTTGATTAGCAAGTCTGATGGAATAGTCTGGATGATTATATAATTGAGGAGCTGGATCAGGTAGATTTAAGAAAACATCATAGGTTCCAGTTTCGATTGTGTCTGGAGTACGAGTGACAGCATTAATAACCTGAGTACTACCAGGCATCCACATCCGAGGATCCTCGTCTATAGGTAAATGGTATTCGCGACGAGTGACACGGTGACGGAGAATAATTTCCAGTGGCCGAGGATTGTAAGGACTAGCCCATCCTTCATTGATAATTTCCAATTGTATCGAGAATGTACGAGCGGGTTTTACCCTAGTAGGAGTAACTGATTTGACTAGACGGAAGCGATAGCCCAAACGACGTTTAATTTCCTCTAAACACCCTTGGGTTTCCCAGTCTTCAATGATCTCAGTGGCATCACTTGGTTTGTAGTTTAAGGCACTCCAGCGCATTCGTTCTAGTTCATTTAAAGCATTGGGACAATCATCAAAAGAACTAGGATTGCAGGTTTCTCCCCCCTGTACCACATACCGATTATCCAGATTTAAAAATGTCTTTTCTTGTTCTATTATCCCCCGATCCGTATCGCTGTAAGTTCCCCAATCATCAATACTGGCTAGGAAACAATCATTAGTAGCTCCAGTTCTCCCTCGGTTAGTACCATTAAACGCTTGATCAGGGGTAAGAGGATTTTCTTGATCAAAAATTGCCATTTTATGATTGGGGTATCGTAGAGCAACCATCCGTTCACTGGGTAGCACCGACAGCAGTTTAAACAAAATAGCTTTTCTATCTTCATTGTTGCTATCCAAACCATAGTAAGAACTATGCCATTCTCCCCAGTAACCAATAAACCCTGCTTCCATGTAGGCGATAACATCGTAGTTTGATGCTAATATCGGTTGCAGATCATCCAGATGGGAGAGTATGCGATCGCGGGATGAATCTTCACCACCTCCTACCCAATTATAGGAAAACCGTAGGATTAATTTAACCCCAGCTTGTCGAGCCGTATTCAAATCCTGGGATAGGGTTTGTAGAAAAGACTCTGATAACGGTTTATTTCTAAATTCTGAAATTACGTAAACCTTACGTACTAAGGTCATTTGGTTATTCCTAACCTCTTGTAGCTCAGACAGCTGTAAGGAATAATTTGATGTATTGTCCAGAGGAGTAAAAGGCAGAAAAAAGCCTCGTTCTGGATTTGGAAAGTGTTCATCACTCCCTTGATAAACCGTGGTAACGTTAGAGGTATGAGCTGTTGTCATAGTATTACAAGCAACAGTGGTGAATATCCCTAGTACAAAGACTAACTTGCTGTATTTTGCTATCTTGCTAATCACCATAATTGCTTTCTTATACTAATTGATTATCAATTTTTATAGTGGTTTTAAGTTGGATGAGCTATACACCAAATTTCTCCCCCCTTCTCCCCCTCTTTCCACTCTCCCCTTAGTTTAGCTGTAAGCATTCAGCTATCAACCATTGCCCTTTGGCCACCCTTGGCCTTTTTGGCCACGCTACGAGAATGGCCACGCTACTTGAGGTGCGAACGGGACAGCTTTTGAATAAAAGAGGTAAGCATTCGTTTAATCTGAGTTAAGTCTGCTGACGGCTGACAGCTGACGGCTGAAGGCTTACGTTTAGCTAAACTCCAATCAAAGTTATCGCCGCTTCAACGTCTACAGGTTTGGAGAAAAAGTAGCCTTGTCCATATTTACAGTTGAGGATTTTTAGTTGATCAATTTGCCTGGATGTTTCTACCCCGGTGGCAATTAGATCAACACCAAGATCATTGGCTAGTTTAGCCACGGTTTGAACGGGTTCTAAATTTATGTTATCCGTATTAATTTTACTGACTAGAGACCGATCAACTTTTAAGCCATTAAACTCTCCATAGATAGAGTTAGACACTTCATGGATATAATTGATATCCGATGAAGTATTAATACCAAAGTTATCCAATTCTAACTGAACCCCAATGGCTCTAAGTTTGGAAAGCACCACCATGGCTTCCTCAGGATTTTTACGAATAAAACTCTCAGGTATTTCTAGCTTCAAACGATAAGCATCCAAGTTAGTTTTATTGATAATATGGTCAATCTGCTGAACTAAATCAGGTTGCAATAACTGTTGGCGACACAGATTAACACTAATGGTTATCGGTGTTTGACTAGGAAACAGTTGTTGCCAAGACTGTAGTTGATTGCAAACTTCTCTGATTACCCACCAACCAATGGGAACAATCAAGCTAGTTGCTTTGGCTACTGGCATAAACTCTTCTGGGTAAATCAATCCTAGGTTAGGATGCTGCCAGCGCAACAATGCTTCAAAACTATTAATATGCTCGTTTTCTAGGAGCATAATCGGCTGGTAGTAAAGCTGCAACTCCTGATTTTTTAGAGCCTTTTGCAAATAATCTTCCATTTCCCAGAACCCAATTTTTTTGCTTTGGGTAACTTGGCCGTTGGCTTGGTGATAACACTTGTCTAACACTTTAATCTTGTCATCAGTCCTAATCATCTTAGAAATATCCGAATAAAAATTTAGGATTGGAGTAGTTTTTTTGTATTTAGGGGTGTATCCTGGTACCAGTTGCTCCAGCAAGAATAAAATTAGATTGGTATAATTTTGATCTGCAGCTTTCCGGAGTGCATCTACTGCATAGTCAAGATTTTTGGAAACCATATGACTAGCATTTTTAACTACTAGCAATTTGTCGTGTAGGGTTGGTTCATATTCTTCTCCAGGAATTAGCAGTTCCTCAAATAACTTTTCTCCTGGTCGCAGTCCGCTAAAGACAATGTCAATGTCCTTACCCACTTCATACCCGGACAGGCGAATCAGTTCTTTGGCTAAGTCAACAATTTTGACCGGTTGACCCATATTGAGCATAAAAACTTCACCGCCCTGACCAATCACTGAGGCTTGCAAAACCAATTGAACTGCTTCTGGAATCGTCATGAAATAGCGACAGATATCAGGGTGGGTAACAGTCACCGGACCCCCAGCAGCAATTTGACGCTTAAAGGTAGGAACAACACTACCTCGGCTACCGAGAACATTGCCAAAACGAACCACAGAAAAATGCCTACCACTCCTTTGAGCTGCTTGTAGCACCAGCATTTCCGCCACTCGCTTGCTACAGCCCATAACATTGGTGGGATTAACTGCTTTATCCGTTGAAATCATGACAAAGTGTTCCACACCATATCGCAATGAGAGATCCAGCAAATTTTTGGTTCCCAGCACATTGTTTGTGATCGCTTCTGGAGGATTTAATTCCATCATTGGCACATGTTTATGAGCCGCAGCGTGGAAAACAATATCTGGTCTGAATTGGTCAAAAATGTACTCTAACCGACCGGTCAATCGAATATCAGCAATAATAGTGTTAAGATTGGGAAGTCTTTCATTTTCTAACCGATCGTATTCAAGTAGTTCTAAAACCTGGTTTAGTTCTTGCTGGATATGGAACACGGAGTTTTCTCCATGTCCCAAAAGTACCATTTCTGAGGGTTGACACTTGAAAATTTGGCGACAAAGTTCACTGCCAATAGAGCCTCCTGCTCCTGTCACCAAAACTATCTTTCCTTTCAGAAACTTAGCCACACGCTGAACATCAGTTTGTATAGGTTCGCGACGCAGCAAGTCTTCAATCTTGACATCCCGAACACTACCAACACGGATAGGATTATTGAGGATTTCATTCATACCAGGTAAAGTACTAGTTGGTACTCCTGTGGATTTACAAATATCTAAAACTTCCCGAATAACTCGCCCAGGTGCTGTAGGCATGGCGATAATAATTTTGCGAATACGTAGAGAGCGAACAACATCAGGAATGGCATCACGATTACCAACTATAGGTAGTCGCCTAATTCTTAAATTGAGCTTTTTACGGTCATCGTCAATAAAGGCGACAGGATTAAAACCCAGGGAAGGATTCTTTTGCATATCCTGGGCTAGAGCAACCCCTGCACTACCAGCACCAACAATCAGTACATTGTCCCGGCGATGAAACTTCCTATGCCTTTGGCTGACTCTTTCGACGGCACGAACACTGAAGCGAAGACTACCGACAAACAACAAGCTGAGTATACCGTCAAGTAAGGGCAAGGAATTAGGCAGGCTATTCAAGGATAAATTGGTTAAACCATTAGACCAGTGAAACAATAACGTTTGGATGACGATAGCAGCAGCAGTAAGTGCGGCTATATGCTCTAGTTCATCAATACTGGCATAAGACCAGCAACGCTTGTATAGACCGAAGGTAGAAAATACAGTTAGTTTAACGATTAGGAACAGAATGGTTGCCAGTATCAGTCCAGATTGATAGGGGTTGATATCTAGATGATTGTTTAAGAACAGGACTAGAGCTAATACTGGCGTACTCGTGAAAATAATCAAATCAATGAGTAAGAAGTGGCGATTTCTTAGACCTAGTAACCAATTTGATAAGTTATTCGTCATCTTTTATTATCCAGTTAATTATGAAAAATTACACAATAATTTAGCTAGGAAGCTTCGGATTAGGTAACAGGGAACGGGGTAAGCATTCAGCCGTCAGCTTATGTGCTACGCACACGCTACTTGAGGTGCTATCAGCGTGTCGCGTATCAGCTATCAACTTATGCGCTACGCGCACGCTACTTGAGGTGCCAAAGGCAAACGGCTAACCGCTGACCACTGACCACTGACTGACCACTGACCACTGACCACTGACAGCTGATAGCTGAATGCTTACGGAACGGGAAACGGGTAACACAGAATTATCGATGTTTTATACCTCTGGGTGTGCAAGTTATCTTAACTTTATAAATCGGTGGTTAGTATAGCTAAATAAAAAATCAAAAGAAACACAACTAAAGACATATTTTTTATTTTTTTATTGATTTAATGAATTTCAATATATCTAGGTCAAGAGAAATAGCACTCCTATTGCTTTACTAAATTTTTACTAAGGTTTTACTAAGTTTTTACTGATAGTTAAATGAGATTAACTGCTTAGTATAGTGGCTTATTAAAGGCTCACAAGGTTGCCAGTGTGGCATAACTTTTTGGTGCTACACTGGTGGAATGATTTTGAATTGCGTTAATAGATTGTTTTATAAAATTTAGGTAAAGCTAACGTTCTAGTTTTGATGAATTTTTATAAACGATAGACATCCTAAATCATTTGTGCAAAAGAACCAATGGTGAAATTCGGCTCTGTCTCGCCCCATAAGCATTCAGCAGTCAGCCGTCAGCCGTCAGCTTTTGGCTCACGCTACTTGAGGTGCTTATTTTATTCAAAACCACCTCAAGTAGCGTGGGTGTAGCCCATAAACTGTTCCCGTAGCGTGGCCACGCTGCTTGAGGTGCGAATGGCCAAGGCTAATGGCTGATAGCTGATAGCACCTCAAGTAGCGTGCGCGTAGCGCATAAGCTTATAGCTTATAGCTGAGTGCTCCCCTGCTCCCCTGCTGTGGTCACCAGGAAGTATGGTTATTGCACCGAATTTGATATCAGGCAATTGACCAACAGGCTCTACTGCGGTTCCACCCAACGAAACTGGTAGGGTAAATCTTTCGCGCCCCATACCAAATTGCCAGCAGCATCAAAACCCCGATCTAAGGTGTCCATACCTTCTTTGTGGAGTATAATGGTATTGGTGATTTTGACTGCTCCTCTGTACTTAGTTGGACAACCATCATCTGGTGTCTGACCGATGTAGTTCTCACCGACTGGCTTCAAAAATACACTGCACACCGCTTTACCAAAAAAATGGGTCTAAAGCCCCGTCCTTCGTTCGACGGCTTTTTTTCAAAAACAATGCCCTTGATAATTTGTACCAGGTGTGCTATTCTAAAAGAATAAACAATAGACTTTTAAACTAAATGGATACTATCTAACCATAAGTAGGCAACGTGAAAAATATGTCTCAGATACATATTGCGTAATTTGGTCTAACGACTTAAACGTCTATGAAAAATTTAGATAAAAAAAGTATCTATTTAAGTAAATTTTGAAAAGGTACGGTGGGGCACACCGAAACCTAGGTCATAGACCCTCTACGCTTGTGGAGAGGAGACCTCTATTTTTCCTGGCTCCGGCCTGGTTAAACAAGTCACCCCGTTGAAGCAAGAATCCCCGTCCTTCCAGGGCGGGGAGTGTCAACTAAGTTATTTGAGGGTATCACTCGCTCCCGATCAGATTGATTGCACAAACCAATCAGAGTTTTTGGGTTTTGAGGTTTAAACCCCCTAGATTCTACACTCTGGCCATTGTCACTGACAGCTATACGCAAAAATCGCTGTCGGTAAGGAGAGTTAAGGCGTTTGGAAAGCGCTTGTTCCTGATACAGAAATACTGATGTAGGACGGTTGAGTCCAGGATCAACACTCTCTAGCTTGACAGTACAGGTGGTGATGCGGACATCAGGAGAATCTGGGTTAGCTCTGGCTTGGGCCGAGGTATCCATTACCCCAACTAGATGAGACACAACCTCTTTAACCTGTTGCTCAATCATGACTAATTCAGCAACAGCATTACCAGTACTTGTTGCCATCCACAAAAAAGCGATTGGCCTTTGGCCAATCGCTACCCCTGTCCGAAGGCTATTGTTCTTCACGATTACATTCACACCCCAGCAGACTCTTTATCAAAAGTTGTGTTCAAGTATATTACCTGAAGGGGTGACCAAGATTAGCAGTTGGGAGAAGTAATATTGTAAACATTGATGGGGAGATGGGGAGATGGGGAGATGGGGAGATGGGGAGAGAGTCAGCAGATTTGATCTAATTGCCCCAACAGTTGTTGAGTTCACTTACCTGCAGCTACTTACAACCTGCAACCTTAAACCTGCAACCTCCAACCTGCAACCTGTAACCTGCAACTTTCAACCTTCAACCTTTACCATTGTTTCGGCTTGGTAGCGGATATTAGCTTGTTTCAACCGATTGAGGGCTTCACCCAAGCGATCGCATTCCGCAATCAAACTAATCCGCACATACCCTTCACCCCCGATACCAAAAGCATTTCCTGGGGTGAGGACTACTCCAGTTTGCTGCAAAACATTCAGGGCAAAATCCGTTGAACCTACCCCGATTGGGCAAGGAACCCACAGATACATGGTTGCCTTAGACTTAGGAATCTGCCAACCCAACTCGGCCAAACCCTCAATCATGAAATCTCGGCGGCGGCGGTAACGGTTTTGGACGTCTTGAAGGTAAACATCTGGCAGTTGCAAGGCGGCTTCAGCAGCAGTTTGCAAGGCAGCAAAGATGCCATAGTCGAGATTAGTTTTTAAGGTACGCAACCCTTGAATAATGCGGCTATTCCCCACTACAAAGCCAACGCGCCAGCCAGCCATATTATAAGTTTTCGATAGGGTATGGAATTCGACACCAATATCTTTAGCGCCAGGAATTTCCAGCAAGCTAGTAGGCTGATAGCCATCAAATGCTAATTCGGCATAACATAAGTCATGTACCAGCAGAATTGAGTACCGACGGGCAAACGCAACTATTTCTTCAAAAAACTCCCTTGGGGCGGTAGCGGTGGTTGGATTACTGGGATAGTTAAAATAGAGGATCTTAGCTCGTTGGGCAACCTGATCCGGAATCGCCCCTAAATCAATCAGCCAATCATTTTCCGGTTTCAACACCAAGCTGTGAATTTCCCCCCCAGCAATCAACGGACCCCGGAAGTGGACTGGATAAGCAGGAGAAGGTACTAAAATCAAATCTCCCGGATTCACATAGGCTAAGGCTAGGTGAGCTAGTCCTTCCTTAGACCCTAACAGAGGTAAAGCTTCACTGTCTGGGTCTAGCTCCACATCATAGCGGCGGTGATACCAATTCGTAATTGCCCGACGGAAACTAGCAGTCCCCTCAAACGGAGGATAACCGTGGTTAGCCGGATTTTTTAAGGCTGCGATCGCTGCTTCGATCACCGGCTGCGGTGCTGAACCATCAGGATTACCCATCCCTAAGTCAATCAAATCCAGCCCTTGCTCACGGGCTCTTGCTTTTAATTCATCTAAACGAGCAAATACGTAGGGAGGGAGTGCGCTTAGTCGTTGTGCTGGGGTAATCAAATCTACCATCATCAGTGTCAGGTTTGGAAGTTAGCCGGTTGAAGGTCAAGACCTATAATTTTTGACTTTGGCCAAAAGGCCACGCGATGAAGCGAAGCTTCCGCGCTTATGCGATCGCGAACGAGTTGAGAGCCAGTGTAAGGGAAAATCCTAGTAATATTAAAGGGTATCAGGTTTGAGCTCAAAATCTGCAACCTGCAACCTTCAACCTGACACCCAACACCGTTGACCCGGCAACCTTCAACCTGCAACCTTCAACCTTCAACCTGACAACCTTCAACCTTAAACCTGACAACCTTCAACCGTTGAGGTTGTCAAACTTAACTCCTTACGACTCCCCTCAACTAGTACCCTAGTAGAAACCATTGCTGCCATCAGCTGTTCTGGAAGCACCTTAAAGGGTAGCCGATGAATATCAGAATTTTCCCCACAGGCAATCTCAGCTGCTTTCTGTAACTGAGCCAAGGTAATGGACCCTAATCCCAGGTCTTGGAGAGTTTGGGGCAAACCAAGCTCACTATAAAACTTCAGCAACTGTTGCCGTGCTGATGCTGCCAGTTGGTTCCCCTGAAGCATTTCTTCTAAACGCAGCTGCACCAAAATGCCATAAGCCACTTTTTCACCATGTAAAGAATCGTGAGCTGCTGGTATATGAGTTAAACCATTATGTACAGCATGGGCAGCAACAGTACGACATCGAGCTCCACCCAAGCCCCCAATCACACCAGCCAGTAAAACTGTTGCATCGACAACTTCCCGCCAAACCTCACTACCAGGTTGGGTTAGAGCATCAACCGACTTTTGGAACAAAATATCTCGCAATACCCTTGCCTGTTGGACAGCCGCAATAATTAGAGTATCTGTAGCGCTACCACTACTAACCGAAGCTTCGTACCACTTCGCTAAGGCATCACCAATTCCGGCAACTAGGGTACGTTGGGGCGCTGTCTGAATCAAACTGTAATCAAGTACCAATAAATCTGGGCAATGGTCAAGTCCAACATCATACAGGAAAGCCCCCTGGTCAGAATAGATATTAGATAGAGCTGTCCAAGCGGCACAGGTAGCAGCAGAGGTGGGTACAGTAACCACAGGTAACTGGCACTGGTGCGCTAGGATTTTAGCAATATCCAACGCCTTACCACCACCAATCCCAATAATTAAGTCAGATTGATGAGCAGCAACGGCTTCTGAGAGTTTAGCTAAAGACTTCTCACTACAATCAGGACTGTAGGATGCACATTCATAACTGAGTTGATGCTGTTCCAAAACCGATTCCAGTGATGAGCCTAGGGTAGCCAGAGTATGCTGGCCTCCTACAATCAAAGGACGATTTCCCAACCGTGCGATCGCATTTCCTGAGTCTTCCAACGGACAACGCACTACTTGAGTCGGTGCCACGTTTAGGGAAAGCAAGGAAGTAGGTGCTTGTTTGGTCATGCCTGTAGCCCAAATAAACTTATTGGTTTGGTAAGGTGAGTAATGACCTTACTGGGGGATAGGTCTCTTATTATACATTTTGCCCAACTTAGAGGGGTTAGGGATTAGGTCTAGCCTTGGCTGACAACCTTAAACCTGCAACCTTTAACCTTCAACCTTGGCCAAAAGGCCACGCAATCGCGTTCAACCTTCAACCTTTAAACCTTTAAACCTGCAACCTGCAACCTTCAACCTTCAACTTTTAACCTGCAACCTTGGCCAAAAGGCCACGCTTGCGCGAACAATTTGAATTAGCTCAGAAACAGTTTACGCTCCGCTTCTCTGCGTTTGCTCAAGCCTAATAGGACTCGACCACCACCCTTGTTCCAACGAAGAAACTCATTGGCAGCCCCTTGATCATCACCCTGATTCAACTTACGTAACAATGTCGAGCGCCTAAACGCTGTTGGTCCTATATTGAACACAAAGCTAACTAGAGCAGAGAATTGATTATCAGTCAGTGATACTTTGACAAGATTACTCACCGTAGATTCAGAACTTTCTAAATCTTGTCTGAGCAATTTCTCCGCTTGCTCAACAGTAATGATATCTCCGATGCGAACACCAGCCGTATGACCCCATCCAATAGTAGGAATTCCCACCGGATCGATATAAGCTTCTACTCGGCCATCGGGGCACCTTTTATGGAGTCCTTCAAACTCTTTCACCAGATCTAAACCACCTTGGTTAATGTTTCTATCGGTACCTGGTGGCAACTCTGGTGTTACTTTCTTGATGATAGCATCAAAGTAAAACTGAGCCGTTTGAGGACCAATAATTCCTCTTACGGCTCCAGTATTACCGAGTTTGTTCGCCTCTTTAAACTTATTGACTCCTGCCTCAGATAAGTCCAAGCCGCATTCTTGACACAGTTGAATAAAATTTTGTATAATTATAGGGCTAATAACGTCTTCTACCTCCAATTCCATTAATTCTTGGAGTTGAATAACCTGAGGCACTGGCAAATTGACTAGAATGTCAAGTGCATGGCGTTCTTCCACAGAAAGGCTATCGAGTTTGATGTCTTTAATCGTTATAGCTGACATAGTTATATAACTTATAAAATAAACGTAACGTTATTGGCGATAAAATCTGCTTTACTAATTATTATATTCCTAATTTTTTAATATGTAATGGATAAACCTTACAGCGGTTTGCACTTCAGTTAGGTACAAAGTTTTGGGTTTGTAGGGACTGAGGCCGTAGGCCACGCTACGCGAACGGAGCAGGGAGCACCTCTGCATCGCTTTCTTATCCCCCACACCCCACACCCCACACCCCACACCCCACACCCCACACCTGAGGTCTTTGTTAAAAACCTACCCCTGTGAGGTCTCCCCCACTCGCGGTCTGCCGTGGTTTCCCCCACTCGCGCTTTGCATGGCTGACAGTGAAAATCTTTGAGCTGACACCAGCCTTTTCCTCTTCGCCAAATCCAGGTGTTCTTTTTCAATGTTTGCTTTGGGCATATTTACCACGACATGGTATGTAAGGAATCCAACGGGTTAAATTTACCTCCCCTGTAAAGATTAGCGCTACCACCATCCATAAACAGGTGGTTAGGTGTCGCCCAGTCAAGCTTGTTGACTTTACCAGTACTTCAAGGCATTGTAGATATGGGAGTTTTTTTCACAGCAAAAGGAGGATGTGAGTGGAAACCATTCAAAGAATGCTGGCTCAATCTCACTAATGTCAAGTCCTGCAATTCCTCGACCCATAACCATTTGAACACTTTTGACTTCAATTTTTGTCAGTCAACCAGGGCATGCCCCATGCCCAATGAAGTCTGAGGCTCGATCGAATTGGATGGGGTTTGTGACCGAATCGCACTAATAAGAAATGCTCAAATACTTGTTCAGGAAAAATTTATAATTCATAAAAGTCCTGCGATATAAGCTTTTGAGCAAATTTTAGTCTTTTAACTTAGTGCCATTCGGTGTACTATCCCAACTACAACATTAAATCATTACCGAAAAGTGCAATCACTAATGGTCAGAAATGACAACAGACTTTGTCTGTAAGTGACAATGACTATTCTTTCCAAAGAAGTTATATTAAAAACATTGAACAAAACCAATGAACTTACACTCACAAGACAAACGTGAAACACTATTTTCTCACACCTAAGTAAGTACCATGAGTCAAGTATTAAAAGAATCTAGTAATTTGTTGACTGCGGATTTAAAAAAACTTAAAATTTTCCTACAAAAGAACTCAGAGGTAGACTTTCGCAAAGCGGATTTGCTTCACACTCCTAATCTCAAAAAATATAAATGGATCAAGTTTAAAGATGAAGATGAAAAAACCAGGGTATTAAATCTACTCAAAGCCTATCAGCGCATGCTGCGGATTGTACCTAAGGGTAGAGAAGATGTTGCCATGATTTTGCTTGAGGGGGGCTTTCAATCTTCGGTACAGATTGTCAACACACCCAAAAAAGCTTTTCTCAAGTTCTTCCAAAGCGATCGCGAACTTGGCAAAAATGTGCTTAAGCGTGCCATTGCTGTACACAAAATCGTCACGCTGCAATATATAGCTCGCGTAGAGCAAGCACAGCCACATGCCCGCGCCGTGTCTCGTCTTTGATCCAAAGATCGACTCCTATTAACACTGCTAATACTTTATAGCGTTTCTCGTAGCTATGAGGTACACATTATTTTTTACCTCTTCCCTCTTCCCTCTTCCCTCTTTACTGCTCCCTGCTCCCTGCTCCCTAAAAACCAGAGATTTGTACCTCATGGGTATAAGACTTGCTATATACAAGTATTGCTACTCCAATAACCAATATATTTACACGTATAGGTTGTAAACTGTCATGAGCATGCAAAACAATATTCCCAATTATGCCGATTTGTTCGGTAACATTGACTTTAAAGAAGGTGATGATGCCCGCTCCGTGTATTCCCCTGCAGCTTATTTAACTGACTTGCTGCAAATGCTAGATGATGAGTTTGATGATGATAGTGTTGATTTTGATACGCGGCGGAGTGACATCAAAGATATCGATCTTGACGCAGAAAATACTAATACCCTAATTCCCTACCTCGATATCGTTAACGAAGTACTCGAAGGGCAAGTGACTGGTGGCATTTCAGCGCTCAAAAGTGCGGTCTATCCCTTCAACATGCCGTTCTCACTGGATAATGAAAAAATCAAAAATCACCTGCATCACCTGGGTATTTCTGCCCATGAATTGCGTCGCTTGTTTGCCACTGATACTGACTACTACAATGTGGCGCGGGAATATCTGGGTCTATCCCTAGAAGAGTTGGAAGCCCTATTAGAACCGGAAACGGTGACGGAGGATGCAGTCAAAAGTGCCTATGGCTATACAGGCGACAGTTTGATCAGCGATATGTCTACTGTAGCCACCTTTATGGAGACTACGGATTTGACAGCCCAAGAGATGCTGCAATTACTGTACCAGAATCTCTACATTGAACCGTCAAACCATTCCGATGTTGAAGCGGGTCGTCATAATTTTTACATTAATACGGGTATTAGCAGTTCTTCTGGCTATGTCACTCTGAATACCGAAGAGACTGAGCTAGTGTGGTATGACTATGACTCGGAAACTGATACTCAAAGTGATATCAGTACTGTGCCTATCGAGTGGTTTGAACGCACCAGCCGTTTTGTACGGTTAGCTCAGAAAACGGGTCTGAGTTTTACTGATTTGGATCATATTCTGCGCCATTGCTGTAAAGTTGATGGTACTCCCACACTGAATGAAAATACTCTGGTGATTATTGCCCAGGTTGTTTATCTGCACAAGACCCGGTCGCAAGCGATTGATAAAGTGGTCGCCGTGGTTAGTGAGATTGACTTTACCGGCAGAACCAACGAAGATTTACCACAGGACCAGTTCAACCGTATTTTCAACCTGCCCTGTGTATCGGTAAATGAAAAATACCTGCACATCAGCGATGTAATGGGCGACGTACCCGAACAGTATACAGAAACCACATATCACACCTACACCCAAATCGACTATTACCCAGACTTGTTCAGCGATGAAAATGATGATTACCGCAAACGTCTGCGCCATAGCTTGGGTTTTACTGATACCGACCTAATTAATATTACCGATCGCCTTGAGTATGAAGAGGTCGCTGATAGCAGTTTGTGGGAAGACACCGAAAACGAATGGCAATTACTAAATGTGCTCTACCGCATTCGCGCCTTGTGCGATGGGCTGGATGTTCATTTTCTCGAACTGTTCACACTCTTTGATCTGCTAGAACAAGACCCCTTTATTAACCGTTTTGACCCCCATACTTACTTTGTTTATAGCGCACCAATTACCCACAAGTGCTTTGAAATCTTTATGGCGGGGTCAGGGGTATACAGCCAAAGCGACCGTGTGATTGTGTACCAGAATCAAAACTATGGAGGGACAAGTCAGGAGTTTTCTCCTGGTGAGTATAACATTTCGGAACTATACGACGGAGTCGGTAACGATACCATAAGTTCGTTGAAGGTACCAACAGGTTGGACAGTGACTCTGTACCAGCATGCAAACTTCCAAGGTAAAACCAAAACCTTTACTGATGACACCCAATGGGTCGAAACAGATTTCGACGACATTGCTTCAGGTATCGTAGTTAAAGGTTCTACCTCCATCATCAACGACCAGCTTTGGTTATTTGAATCCCTGGTTGTCCTGACCAAGTGGATGAAGGAATTCGGTTATTCGCCAGAAATGCTGTGGAAAATTGTCAATGGCGCACCGATGACTGACAAGGAGGAAGTACAGCAGAAGGAGCAGGACCTCGCCCTTTATAATAATTTGTTACAAAGTTTTAAAGCTGGGGAAATTCGCCCAAATACTTTAAAAGAGGTTCTCGGGGATGAGCGTGCTTCTCACTTTGCTTTCAGCCTGATCAAAGGTCACTATGGGGATAAACATGAATATAAACCCAAGCGATGCCGCAAGTCTTCACGGTTCCGTAAGCACATGGCACCGAAGGAACATAAGCACCTCCTGTTCCCCTATAAACGCCGTGAAATACAGGAACTCACTCAAGACTTTATCCAACAACTGGGGACTATCAGCGACTATGAATTTATTGATTTACAACTTGAGAACAAGCTGATTGAGAAAATTTTCAACAACCTTGTTAATCACGAAATAATTGATGGTAGTGGAAAAATCTTAACTGAAAACTTAATCGAACACCAGTTACCACCCATCGCTGACTTTGAAATTGAGTATGATTTCAGCGATTTGAACCAGCAGATATTTGAGCTATTTTATCGCATTTACCAGGAAGCCGTTGATGCCAGGATAGAAGAAAGCGACACCATCGAAGTGCAGGTGTTTAAATCGGATTTAAAAGAACTGGGTCTTACCGAAACCGAAGCCCGAGAACTATACGATAATCTAATTTACAACGGCTATATTGACTCGGAAGGTTATGCCCAGGATGTGTCAATGTTTAGCGACCTTAGTGGTGCTAGCAGCTTTGACTTGACTACAGAACTTGGGGAATTGACTCATCCGGTATACCACCTGCTTAAGCGACAACTGAGTAAATTCAAAGCTAGCAAGGTGAAAATCAGCGAGCAGATTTTTGCCGAGCTTGACTTGAAACCAGTGGCGTTGCAAGACTTGATCGAGAACCTCAAGATGAATCGCTACATTGATGAACATATGTTCGTCAGGGATAAAATGCGTATAGTCGGTGAAAACCCAAGGACTATGGCACTAGCGCTACAGTTTTATCCCCATCGCCAAGAGATATTAAAAGCCTTAAAAGATGCGATCGCTGCTGACAAGGACACCTGGTTAAAGATAGATCGAGTCGAATTAGGTAAAATTGCTGCTACCGCTGTATCGCGCTGGGTATACGAAGACCTACAAGATAGTTACCTGGATGGTAAGGTTTTGCAACCGGGCGCTGGTGCTTTCTTCAAGGAGGAGAGTAACCGCGATCGCTTTAGTCTGCGACCATATTTTGATGTCAGTCAAACTACAATTATTTTCGACCATATTGCTGGTATCATTAACTACGCTGATAATTATCGGCTCAAAGATGAAAACCTTGCCGACCTCCATTTTACTGCTGAGGAAATTCGCGGTCTCAAACAGGTTCTAGAGGAAATCAACGTAATTGATGATAACAGTATATTGTTGGCAGATTGGTTACCTTTCTTCCTGGTACCAGAAAATGCAGCAACCTTCAGCATACCTGGATTTGAGGATTACGATAAAGAAATTTTCTTCCAATTGTACGATATTGCCAAAGCCATTGATGCTACTGTCAAAGCCGTTGACAAGGCAATGAAAGAATACAGCGATGCCCAGGAGAGTGGCATTCTCGAACAGTTGGAAAGTGTGTTGGGTATCGAAAGGTCAGCGGTAAAAGCTGTGTCCAAGGCGGTGTTTAAAACCGACAATAACCTACATTTCCCTTGGTTACAACCGTTGCTGGAAAACGCTAATGCATTGGGTAGCTTGGATGAAATTCCCGACGATATGCATTACACCCAAGCCGTGAAGCGTATTCGTCAGTTAGCTTTGCTGATTAATAAGGAACAGCTCGATATTAACGAGATTGCAATTTTACTTGAGGATCAGGATCTGGTAGCAAAATTCCCAGAAGACATGATTCTACCGGATGATATTACCTCGGTAGATGCAATTTTGGAAAGTCAGGAGTTTATTTACTTATTTAAAGACGATTACTATTGGATCTACTTGGCCCAAGATTACACGCTAATCGACAAAAAAGAGGTGGTCGCTGGTATAGATGAAGACGATGACCTGATAGACCTGCAAAAGGAAGATGAAGAACTACAAAAACGCCTGAAAGAAGACCCCATCTGCCAGTTATTTGACAAAGAAGAACTGAGCCAGGTAGACGCAGCCTTTATCGATCGCTACCGTACCTGGGTAGTGGTCAGTGGGGATTCGCACTACGTGAAATACGCTCATACTGATGTTTGGGACAAACGCAGTAACCAGTTTGGTCAAGTTGATAACGACTTTGACAACCTGGAAATGATCGACGCGGCTTATGTTGATTCCGAAGGACAACTGTTCTTGTTCGCCAATGACAAATACGTGCGGTATTCAGATATCAACCAGGAGGAGAACGGCAAAGCGCGCATAGTAGATTGGGGCTATCCCAAATCCATTGCCGAAGACTGGAATGATGAGAACCAACCGATTCAACTACCGCCAGCTTGGAACCGCGATTTAGGACCTATGTTCGATGGTTTGGACAACTATTGCTACGCATTTTTAGGCGATCGCTATATCTCTTCAGAAGATGGTACCGTGCGGCCAGTGGCAGAGAAATGGGGACACCGCGAATACAACTTTGGTCAAACCGATCACATTGATGCTACCATGGTTGATCTTGAAGGTAACTACCTATTTTTCTTGGATGAAAAAGTGGTCAAATACCCAGGTAGCATAGAACTAGCCAACTTGCAGCCCGAAGAAGGCTACCCGAAACCCATACACCAGGAATTCACTTCTCTACCGGATGAATTTGTTTTAGGCATCGATGCGGCATTGTACGGTCAAGATGAAAAAATTTATCTATTCCGTGATGACGAATTTGTCAGTATCGACCCCAACGCCGACAATACCACCAATGAACTACAAGAAACGCGCAGCAAGTGGGGGATAGTTACCAACCAAATCGCCACCGTAGGTATGGTTGATGCGGCTTTTGTCGGTTTGGACGGTTACACCTATATTTTCTCCGGTGAGCAGTATGTCCGGTATTCTGGCAGCGATTATTCCCAGGTGGACGATGGCTTTCCGCGCAATATCAGTGAAGACTGGGAGGGTTTGACCTCGGTTACAGGTGCGTTTGTTCTAGGTAATAAAACTTACTTATTTGGTGAAAATAACCAGAATACAAACATTTATGTCCGCTATTCTACCCTACGCAAAGATGAGGATGATTACCTGGAAGTAGATGAAGAAGACCCCAATGCTCGCGTAATTGAAACGGTGCTCGCCAACCGCCCGGATGTTGATGAGATCGAAGTCTTTCCGGCCACAGTGGACGACGAATTTTGGAGTTTGCCTGAAAGCATCACGGGAGGTGCTAGCGACTTTCAGATCGATGCGGTTATGAATGGTCCAGATGGTAAAGTCTACTTATTTTACGGAAACGAATATGTGGAACACGACTACGCCAATCGCTGGTGGTCGGAACCAAAAATTCTTTCCGAGCAGTTGAATCGTACTATTACTATTGGCAACATTCATGCTGGTTTTACAGGCATTGACGGCAAAACCTACCTGTTCTACGATTATTCCAATTCCAATAACTACAAGTACCTGCGCTTTTCTGACCCCGAACTCCGTCATTTGGACTATGGCTATCCACGCCCAACTAAAAAGTTCTGGGGTAAAGTACGTAACAATATTGAGAAAACGGGCAAAGTTGATGCTGCACTGGTGGTAGAATCCCGGTGGGAGGAACAAGACGATAACGGTCAGTTGGTGGATATGACAGCTATGCATACCTACCTGTTCTCCGGTGACCAGATATTCCGCTATCAGGGGGATGATTACAGTGCTGTTGAACCCGGTTACCCGCGCTCGATTAACCGCCTCGATCAGGAACCACGTTTCCGGGGTTTACAAATTGGCTTCGGCAATGAGTATAGGGATTACAGCAATGGTAAGCAGCGTCACAGAAAATTACCTTTTAAGGGCTTGCATGCTTCCTTCCCAAAGGGAATAGATGCTGCCTTTGCCGACCAACGCCAGGTCTACCTGTTTAAAGGCAATAGCTTCCATGTGGTCATTGGTGATGAAGATAACTACAAACAGTACACGGATAGCAATTTTGCCAATATTCAGGCTGTAACTCAGGAGAAAGGTGTGAGCTATGTGCTCAGTAGCAGCAATAACACCTGGCAAAAATTCAATCACCTGGAAGCTACTACACTCACGCCAACCGAGGCAACGCCACGTACTGCCGAAAAAGCTGATGGTAAGCTTACCGATGCGATTGATGCTATCTTACATGGTACTGATGGCAAAAGTTATGTTTTTGGTGGGAACCAATACTACGATGTTGAACTAGAGCGCAGTTTTGCGATCGAAAATGTGTGGGGGCGTTCACGCAACCCGATTTATGACCAAGAAACTATTGATGCCGCCTTTGTTGGTCGTGATGGGGTGACCTATGTATTCTCCGGTGAGTGGTTTGTACAATACGACTCCCAAACCTACATAGACCAGACGGTAACCTACCCACCCCGACGCATCCGTGATAAGTGGCGTGATCTAGACAATGTTGCCTTGGCGTATGTTTGGAAGGAAGAAACCTACCTGTTTGAACGACCCAAAGCTGATGGTACTTTCCACTACCTACGTTACAGTAAAGATAGCTACGAGCGTCCAGATCCTGGATATCCCCGTCAAGGCGATTACAGTATGTGGAATATCCCCGAGGAGCATCAAAGAGAAGGTTTTGATGCCATCGATACGATTTTTGTCCAAGAAGACAATCTAATCTTTATCAGCGACCAGAAATTTATCAGCTTTAACCTTAATACGGAAAACTGGAGCTACCCGCAGCCCCTGGAGTTGATATACAGCGGTATTCCCTTTAACAAAACCGATTTCCAAGACCTCAAATCCGGTTTTATTGGTGCAAACGGTACGGCTTATTTCTTCAACCAGCAGTGTTACGTGAGCTACAACAGCACCAATGGCTGGAGCAACGTTTCCTACATCAAAGACCATTGGGGCTTACAGAACAATATTCTCAGCAACAGTGTCAGTGCTGCCTGGGTTAGTGGGGATGGTGTGACTTACCTGTTTGCCGGGAATTCCTATGTACGCTATTCCGGTGCCGACTACCGTTACGTGGATGAGGCCTACCCAAAAGAAATTGCCACTTATCTACGCAGCGAACCCGCCTTTGAATTTATGAGTAAGGAGTTCCAACAGCATCTGGATGCATTAGAGGAAAGATATAGCACTAGCACCACTTCTTTTGATTTCTTTAACGGTTTGCTTGATAATGGGCGCTGTCTGTATTTCTTTACTAGTGACACCTTGTTTACCGGTAGCCCCAACAGATATGTGGCATACGAAATTGACGGTATTGGTCACATCGAAAATTACTTTACCCTAGGTGGTTATATCGATGCCGCTTTCGTTGACACTGAAAATGAAAAAACTTATTTGTTCTCAGGGGAACAATATATTCGCTACACTGGCGATCGCTATCGTTATATTGATGAAGGCTACCCGAAAATTATTGCCGAAAGTCTGGCTGAAGACCTGGGGATCGATAGTTTGGACGAAGACTATCGCAACGGGATTGACGCAGCATTATACCACAACGAGCTCGGCTTGGTGTTATTTAACGAGCAAAAATACCTTAACGTGACCAACAATGGCACAAATAGCACCAGTACCGAAGGTAATATTGACATCTGGGGAGTGCTCGATAATGCCTTCACCAGCGGCAACTCCATAGATGGGGCTTACGTAGACGAGCACGGTGCTCTGCATGTATTCAAGGATGAGCAGTTTGTGCGCTACAGCGATACCGCCGAACTATTTGACCTCAACCGCTATGATGAACCGCGCTACGTAGATGAGGAATACCCACGCAAAATCGAAGAAATATGGCCCCAACTCGATAGTAGTATCCTTACTACTGATGTTGGTGTTGGCACGGTGTTTAAATTTGAAGATCAGATCTACTTCCATACCGAAGACAATTTTGTTACCTACAATCTAGACCTCACTGACCAATACGAACAGAAGCCAGTGCAACTATTGGCTTACCGGTGGGGCGAATGGTCCGACTACTTGTTGAGCGATGTACATACCATTAGCCGCTTTAAAGACTTAGGACAACGCTTTATGGGTGGCGAACTCACCTTGACAGAATTGGTCAGTGGTGCTAAAGGAGAAGTGAAAGAACCCTACATGCACTTCGCCGCAATCTTTGGGTTTGAGAAAGAAGAAGTGCGCTGGGTCAAACAGCGTAATGCCTTCCTAGCAGAACAAGTGAATGCGATTGAAGAATATTTTGATCTGGAACTTGTACTACGCTTGTACGATATCCTTGCCACCACCCAACGCTTGCGGGTGGATGTATCGGAATTGTATAACGATGTTTGGCTTAATCTTTATAACAGCACTACAGATTACAGTGCTGCTGCGACTGGTGCCTATGATCTACTGGTGGGGGTTGACTGTGATAACAATTACGAAACCCTGGTTACGCAAATTACTAATGAGTTAAATACCATCAAGCGTGATGCGCTGGTGCCCTATGTAATTGCCAAGGATAGTGATGTTACTACTACCCGCCAGCTTTATCAAAAGCTACTGATTGATATTCAGATGGATAGCAGTGCTGAAACTTCCCGTATCAAGGAAGCGACGGCTGCTATCCAATTGTATTTGCATCGCTATTTTCTCAATTTGGAAGATATTGACCTCAACACAAGCGACCAGGAAGCTACCCGTTTGGCGCTGAAAGAACGCTGGGAATGGCTACGTAATTACCGCGTATGGGAGGCGAACCGTAAGGTTTTCTTATACCCAGAAAACTACATTCGTCCAGAACTGCGCGATAGCGATATGAAAACTTCTGGTTTCAAAGCACTTGAGGCAAGCTTATCACAAGGTCAACTTACTGAAACCAGCATCGAAGAAGCTTACTTAAACTATCTCGACAGTTTTACGGAGGTCTCTCAACTAAAAATAGCTGGGGGTTATGTATATGACGATAGCAGTTCGGAAACCGGCGATCAAAAACTGGTACTTTTTGGTCACACCCGCACTGACCCGATGCGTTATTTCTATCGCTTTGCTACCTTTGTTGGGGGTGATAGCGCTGCTGCCATCTGGGAACCCTGGGAAGAACTAGACATCAAGATTGAGGCTACCCGCGTAGAGCCAGTGTTTGCCTTTAACCGCGTATTTGTATTTTGGGCGGTATTGGAGGAAAATTTGGAAGACCCGTCCTCAGCCACCATCACCACCGAAGACGAAAATGACACTGAACAAACAGTATCCTCGTCGGGCAACACTCACCAAGAAGTAAAGGTCTACTACTCCTTCTACAATCTCAATAAGCGCTGGACGCAACCCCAACTACTCCAAACTACCTTTGAAGAAAGTGAATTAGAAGAATTCGATGATTTTGATGCTTCCCATCCCTTCTACATACTTGGGCTGAAGAGCACTACGCATATCTCTAAGGTGGGTTTGTTTGTCGAGAACTCCACCAAGTTAAGCCAGAACGAGACGGAGCATGACGATTACGAAAACATCTACATCAGCGTGCGCTTCTATCTAAATCAAACTTTATCCTTAGAGAGCTTGGGAAGACAAATATATGAGAAAGAAAGTGGTCCCCATTACAAGGCATTTAACCTGACCCGCGAACTTTACTCCCAGGAAGCCGATCCCCTAATGTTTGAAGACCAGGGACAGGAATTGTTCAAAGAGTTGTTCGAGGAGGGTAATATCGAACAAGATAACGTAGTGATGTTGAACAACAGCAGCAACTCCATGGATGGTCCTTGGTTTGCTTATAACCACAAGGGTTGTGGCTTTTTGGTGAAACCAGATGCAATCTCCCTCGACAGTGATACGGATCTGACTACTGGGGTAAGTGACCTTCCAAGTCTTTCCAATTCCAACATCTCATTAGAAGGGGATACAACTATAACGGCTGCAGTACAGGTGTATGATGGGGGGGATATTTACTATTTCCTATCAGATCAGACCTACGTCAAAGTCTCAGCGGATGGTACCGTCTCAGAACAAGCAGCCATCAACAGCCGCTGGGGTATAGTTGATAGCCCAACCAATATGCAAATCACTGGTCATGTTGATTCGGCCTATGTCATTGACAATCAAATTTATCTAAGGCTAGATGGGGATATTTACGAATATACCGGTTCTTTTAGCACCTTGGTGACGAGCACCTATGAAGCAACTGACATGCCAGATGGCTGGAGTAGTATTGATGCCGCTTTTACCAATGAGAACGGTGTAAACTTCTGGTTTAATAATGATTTGGGTCTTGTATACCGCAGCGACACCAACAGTACAAAATCAATTCGTACCACTTTTGGTCTACCCGAAGGCGAGACGGGATTATTCAGTGGCCTTAGTGCTGCCGCCGTTTTTAACGATAAGTTACACCTGATTAACAATGGCAATAACAACAATGGCAATTACACCGTGTACGCCTTAGGTGAGAGCAGTTCCCAACAAACCGACACCAATGTTCAAACCGTTTTGAATATCATGTTAGAAGGTGTAACTGAGCAAACAATCGAGTTACCAGAAGCTCGACTGAATGACAAGGCGATCGCAATAATGGTGATTGACGGTCATGGTCTGTGGATTAAGAGTTTAGAGAACAACTATATAGTAGAACAAAACAGTCTACAGGACTTAGTGCCTAGTCCTTTCGACGAATCTGAACAGGACCAAGACTGGACTTCTGGTCTCAATTATACTGACACCAATGGTAATTCGTATTACCTAGCTTTTTACAGCACACACAGCGGTATTACCAAAGATAACAGCATTGCTAAAGCTTGGAGCAAAGATGCAAGTGGCAGCAACTACCAGGTGATAGATTTTGGCAACGATAGCAATTTGTGGATTTCTACACTCTACAATACCGGTGTTAATGTTACTGGTGCTTTTACTACTGCCGGTGGTTATATTGCGATCGTCACTGATCAAACCACTTATCACCTGTTCGACAATAGTCTACAGCCAGCAGAAATTCTTACCAAGCTCAGCGATGATACTTACTCCGGAAACCTGAGCGATCTTAACCTGCCGGTGTATCTGAACACCACCTTTAACAATGTATGGCTGGACAATAAAGTCGATGCTGCCTTTATTGGTACAGGAGATTTAGGTACTCAAGACGCATTGTACCTGTTCTGCGGTAACCAATATTTGTGCTTTACTCAAGAAAATGGGAGCTTTTCAAGCTCAGCAGACTACTCCGAAACGCTGAATACTAACACTGAGGGCTTTCCACAGTGGAGCCAAATTGATGCTGCTTTCACTTCACCTGGTGATGGTGTTTCTTACTTTTTTAACAACAGCAATCAATTGTATTATAGCAGTGCCACTCAGGAAGCCTACACCACGATTGATGTTTGGGGTGTAGAGTCACGTACGACCTTGCAAACCGAACAGCAAGTGGATGCTGCTTACGTATTTGGCGGTTATCTATATCTAATAGTTAACACCGATAATGGTACCGAATATTACCGCTACACCCTGAGCACTGATAATGAAACGGTTCCGGATTACATCTACGATGACTACCCCAAAACCTATGCCGATACCAACAGTAATATCGATGCCGCTTTTGTAATCAACAATTATGTTTATCTGTTCTCCGGCACGGAATACTATCGTCTCGAAGAAAATGATACAATTGAACTAGGCACCGCATCACCAATTGTGGGTAGTTGGGGCAATCTTCCTTCAGAGATTCGTGATTTCGGTCTCTCTGCATCCCTAAACCATGTCGATGGGAACATTGAAACTCTGTACCTGATCAAAGGTAATGCCTACATCAAGTACGAAATGAGTAATGATGAGCAAGCTCAGCCTTACGAAATCAAGGACGTGAAGTATGAGTTAATTCGCCTCACTTCCAGCACTGCGGAACAACTCAACCAACTGCTGTTTGCCGATGGTATTGATGAACTGTTGAAACTGTCAACTCAGGAGATTAATGAATCCCCCACCCTCACAAAGGATGGGGAGTCTACGCCTTATAATATCAAGATGAGCGCAGACAAGTTCAGCACGGAGCCAACCAACAGTCATCTTGACTTTAACAGTGCCAACGGCATTTATTATTGGGAAGTGTTCTTCCATGCTCCTTTCCTGATTGCACAAACCCTTAATACGGAACAGCAATTTGAGTATGCCAAGGAGTGGTACGAATATATTTTCGACCCCACCGAAACCTCAGATTACTGGAAGTTCTTGCCCTTCCTGGCTGCTGACCCGGATGCACTAATGGCCAGTTTGTCCTATGATATGGACGAATTTGTAACTTTATTCAATGAAGGAACTGAAGAAGGAACTGTAAACGTAAATGAAATAGACGGTGTAAGCGCAAGCGAAGTAGAGTCCACTGTATCAAATGCTAGTGATGTAGTGGAAAGTATGGCTACTGTACTAGCACCTTTTCAAGAAGTGTTCTTGGGGCTAGTGAACCAAGATTTATATGAAGAAAGTTCTGGTAAATATTTGGCCGAAATTGAAAGCTGGGATCAATTCTCAGAATTGAATACGGTAATATCAAACCTTAGTTCATATCTGAGTAATGGTAATATTACTGCATCTACAAGTGATAGTGAATTACTCAATACTTGGGTAAGCGAAATGCAGGAAGTGATGGAGATCATCAAAAAACTCGACTTCCGCATCGACTTGATGAGCAACTACAACGCCCAGCTTACTGTGTACCTCGAAGACCCCTTCGACCCCCATGCCATTGCTGACCTGCGTCCCCTTGCTTATCGCAAAGCCATTGTCATGCGCTATATCGATAACTTGCTTGACTGGGGGGACATGCTGTTCCGTCAGTACACCCGCGAAAGCATTAACGAAGCGCGTATGCTTTACATCCTAGCCTACGACCTTTTGGGTGAAAAACCGGAGAATATGGGTCGTGTGGTGTTGGAACCCACCCAGAGCTATAACAGTTTATACACAGACGAAGATGGTAATCAGGTAGAACCGTCGGAGGCCTACGATTTTCTAATTGACCTGGAAAACAGCACCACTGACGGCATGGTAAATGAACAAAGTCTGAGTTTTGCGGCCACTCAGTTCGATACCGTCACCAATCCCTATTTCTTTATTAAAGAAAATGAACTGTTTACAGAATACTGGACGCGGGTGGAAGACCGACTTGGGAAAATCCGTGCCAGCCTGAATATTGATGGTGTAGCCCAACCTTTACCATTATTCCAGCCCCCAATCGATCCCATGGCTCTAGTAAATGCGGCTGCCAGTGGGGGTGGTATAACTGCTGCTGCCATGGCTGCTGCTGGTGCAGCAAGTGTGCCAGATTACCGCTTCAGTTCAATGATGGCCAAAGCTCGCGATTTGGTTGGCAAGCTCAAAAGCTTCAGTGACAACCTGCTCTCAGTCCTGGAGAAGAAAGACTCGGAAGAACTCAGCTTGATGCAAAACAAGCAGAGCGCGATGATTTTGGACATAGTTACGTCCTTGAAAAAAGAACAAATCAAGGAAGCAAAAGAATCCCTCGCGAACCTCAAGGAAACCAAAAACAGTGCCATAGCTCAGATAAATCACTATGAAAACCTAATCTCTGATGGGTATCTGCGAGAAGAGAAATACCAACTCGATCTGATGATGAGTGCTGCCATAATGCATCAAGTAATCTCCCTGGGTCAGATTGCCAGTGGTTTGTCCTACGTTGCACCGCAAATTACCTTAGGTGCCTTTAGTTTCGGGGCTACTGCTGGTGGGAAAAACGTCGGCGATATGATGACTCGATTTGGCGAAGCGGTTCAGACCACTGCTGAAGGTCTTAGCATGTTCGGCGAGATGTCCGGGGTGGCTGCCCAGTTTAAACGTTCTAAGCAAGAGTGGGAGTTGCAGAAAGAGATGGCTGCCAGCGAAGCGATCCAGCTCGACTATCAAATTGCAGCCCAAGAACACCGGATCAAAATGTCAGAAATCGAATTGCTCCAGCATGAGAAGGACATTGAAAATAACGAAGTTATTACCAAGTTCATGAAGAGTAAGTTTTCCAATATGCAGCTCTATAGCTGGATGAGCAGCAAAATCTCCGGTTTATTCTTCCAGACTTTTAAATTAGCCCACGATTACGCCAAAAAAGCCGAGCAAGCCTTTATTTTTGAAAAAGGTATTAAGGCGGGTGAAGTAAACTATATCAATGGCATGTACTGGGAAAACCAGTATCAAGGTCTGCTGTCAGGATCCACACTGGAACTGGATCTCGATCGCATGGAAAAAGCTTATGGCTCAATGGACAGTCGTCGTCTGGAAATAACCAAGACTATTTCACTGTTGGAAATGGACCCCCTAGGGTTGTTGCAACTAAAAACCAAAGGTTCCTGCACCTTCCGCTTAAGTGAGGAGTTGTTCGATTACGATTTCCCCGGTCATTACAACCGCCAAATTAAAGCAGTTTCTCTCGCTTTTAATGTTGGCGAAGGTCAGAAGGTAAATGCTACCCTAACCCAGCTCAGCAGTAAACTGGTGATGGATACCGATATCAAAGCGGTGAAACACCTGATAGACCCGGCTAACGAGGCAACTACCAACGTGCGTGCAGATTGGCGAGCCAATCAGCAGGTGGCTCTGTCCCATGTAGACCAGTATACCGAGAACAGCGGTATGTTTGAGTTGAACTTTGGTGATGAACGCTATCTACCTTTTGAAGGTACTGGTGCTGTTTCTAACTGGAACTTGGAACTAAATGGTAAGAAAGGCGATTACAATCCAAACGATTTGCTTGATGTCACAATTAAGCTACGTTACACCGCCAAACAAGGTGGTAGCCGCTTTGCTAACGAAGTCAAAGGTGTGCTCAAGCCCTATAATGCTACCAGCTTCTTTGACCTGGCTTATAATTTCACCGATGAGTGGGCTGCTTTGACCGAAGGCGAAACCAATGATGTGAGCATCACCTTTACTCAGGATATGTTCCCCAATATGAGTAGCAGCAGAATTATTGGGTTGTTGATTCGCTATGAATACAAAAACGGTCAGGGTGGGGCGTTCTTTACCATCAATGACAATTTACAAGTGCCGAATAACACCTATCTACAACCAACTACTCTCAGTGTTGGTCAGAAGGGCAGTGAGTGGAAATTTACTGTCAAGGGCGATGCTAGCACTTTGGAGAATGCGGAGATGGTCTTGGTTTACAAGGCAAAGATTTAAAGTAATAAGTAATAAGTAATAAGTAATAAGCTCGTAGGGTGCTGTGACACTATGCTTGATTGTAAACGATCAATACCGGTTTTCGTGTCACGCACCAACCAAGGTCTTGTTAAAATTGCGTAAATCCTAAAGTAATAAGTAACAAATTACTAGTTACGTAACTGCTCCAGGCTGAAAGCCCCGTGTTTTTAAACCGGGTCAGAAGTTACCGCAAAAATAAGGCAGCCTTTATGGTTGGTCGGCTATGGGTAAAAGGGTTAAAACTTTATGATTAAGGCTGCCTTATTTTAAGGTTTCGTCTCCGGGATGAAAGCCTGGTAGCGACTTTAGTCGCCGTTAAAAAGATTTGATTTTGAGTTGACGATTTTCGCTTAGCGTGTTAGCGTAATATTATATCAGTTGAGGTCGAGTTCTGATGATTATTCTAGAGTTCAAAGCGTACGGCAAACCCCTTCAATATCAAGCCATAGACAAAGCAATTCGGACGGTTAAATTTATACGCAATAGCTGTATTCGTTTATGGATGGACAACAAAGGGACGGGGAAATATGACCTTAGTAAGTACTGCAAGATTCTTGCTAAAGAATTCCCTTTTGCTAATGAATTAAACTCTACCGCCCGACAAGCTGCGGCTGAAAGGGCATGGTCATCAATTTCTCGCTTTTTTGAAAACTGCAAGAAAAAGGTTCCAGGGAAGAAAGGTTTTCCCCGTTTCCAAAAACACTGTAGATCGGTTGAATACAAACAGTCAGGGTGGAAGTTATCCCCTGACAAAAAATCAATCACCTTTAGTGACAAGAAAGGAATCGGCAGGCTAAAGCTCAAAGGTACCTGGAACTTGTGGCGCTTCGACAAAAAGCAAATCAAACGGGTTCGGATAGTCAAAAGGGCTGACGGGTACTATATTCAGTTTTGCGTCTCTGTTGATGTAAATGAACAACTGGCACCGAGCCACTCGACTATTGGATTGGATGTAGGACTAAAAGAATTCTACACTGACTCTCTTGGGAACACTGAACCTAACCCCCGTTTTTACAGAGCGGGAGAAAAGGCTATCAAGTTTTATCAACGTCGGGTTTCCCGAAAAAAGAAAGGCTCATCCAATCGGAAGAAAGCGGTTAATAGATTAGGTAGACAACACCTTAAAATAAGTAGGCAGCGTGAAGAACATGCCAAGAGACTGGCTAGAAGTTACCGCAAGAAGAGTGCAGCCTTTATAGTTGGTAGGCTATGCATCAAAGGTAACAGGTTTTGTTGTAAGGCTGCACTCTTCTAAGGTTTCGTCTCCGG